>CAZZZE010000005.1:19239-26030 GCA_964658365.1 uncultured Jatrophihabitantaceae bacterium | reverse complement strand
ACGCTCGTCATCGAGTCCGCCGGCGAGCACGGCCAGGAGCAGCTGAAGAACGTGCCGCATTCCGACCAGGTGCAGCAGACGCTCAACCGGTTGATCGAGGAGGACGACTCGCGCCGCTCGAGGCAGTGAGTGGACGACCTTCGGCGGGTACCTCGACGATATGACTGTTCCTGACATCCTGCTCAATGACGGCAAAACCATCCCGCAACTCGGCTTCGGCGTCTTCCAGATCGAACCCGCCGACACGGTCGAGGCGGTGACGCGGGCCTTCGAGATCGGCTACCGCCACATCGACACCGCCGAGATGTACGGCAACGAGAAAGAGGTCGGTGACGCGGTCGCCAAGTCGGGCCTCGACCGGTCGGACATCTTCCTCACCAGCAAGCTGAACAACGGCTTCCACCGACCGGACGACGCCCGCAAGGCCTTCGACGCCACCATCGAGGCGCTCGGCGGCGACTACGTCGACCTGTTCCTGATCCACTGGCCGCTGCCGACCCGCTACGACGGCGACTTCGTCTCGACCTGGAAGACGCTCGAGGAGTTCTACCACGACGGACGGGCGCGCTCGATCGGCGTCTCGAACTTCCAGCCGCACCACCTGCGGCGCCTGCACGAGGAGACCACGGTCCGGCCGGCGGTGAACCAGATCGAGGTCCACCCCTTCCTGGCCCAGGACGACGTGCGCGCGTTCTGCCACAAGCACGAGATCGCGGTCGAGGCGTGGTCACCCATCGCGCAGGGCGCGGTGCTCGACGACCCGACGATCACCGAGATCGCCAAGCGGGTCGGCAGGTCACCGGCTCAGGTTGTGCTGCGTTGGCACCTCCAGCGCGGCGACATCGTGTTCCCGAAATCGGTGACCCCGCAGCGGATGCAGGAGAACTTCGACATCTTCGACTTCGAACTCGAGGACGTCGACGTCGCGATGATCACCGGTCTCGACCGCAACGAGCGGACGGGCCCGGATCCGGACACCTTCGACATGATCCCGTCCTGAACAGAACGGTCACTTCTCGCCGGTGTTCGTGAGGCGGGACGCCAGCACGCTGGGATCGGCGTTCCACTTCTGCGCGGTACTGCCGTCGCAGGCGGTCACGATGATCTTGAAGTACTGCCCGTCATCTGTCTTCGGACCAGGTGCGAGACAGCGACCGGCGGAGTCGGTGATCGTGTAGACGTTCGCGTACGGTAACGCCGAACCGTGCGCGTCCAGGGTCTGGTTCCACGTCCAGGTAGTGGAGCACGCTGTCGATACGGTGACGAAGCCACCGGTCGCGGTCGGGGCCTGCAGACAGTAATTGGTGCCGCCGGCCGAGGTGACAAGTTTCTTCACTAACGGCACTGCGGAGGACGACGGCGGCCCCAATGCGGGCGTGAACTTCTGGTTCCACGTCACCTTGGTCGGGTCTGGGTTCTGCTTACAGGTGTAGAGGATGAGAAAGCTGGTATTAGGGTCCTGGCCCGTGACGTCGATGCACGTGGCGAAGTTCTGGTAGTTCACGATCTGGTTGTTGGCGGGGCCGGCCATGCCTGCGCCTGCGGACGTTCCGGGTACCCACGTCTGCGCGGTATCGCTGGTCCCGCCCTGGCAGCCGTTGAGGGCGAGGGCCTGCAGGTTGGTCTGCGACGCCGCGGTGATGCAGTAGCCATCAAGGTCGCTCTGCGCCGAGTTCGCGCCCTGGAGGTGCGCGTTGTCGTCCACGCTCCACTGCTGATTCCACGGGGCGGTGCCGACTGCATTGCACTTGTTGAGCACGATCGTGTCTCCGACGGCGTGCACGGTCGTCGGCACGGCGAGGCCGCCGGGGCCGGTCTTCATAGGCGTGTCCAGGCACAGCCCCGTGGGCTGGGCCGTCGTCACGGATGACACGAGTTGGATGCTGAGATCCGATCGGTAGGCCCACACCTGCTGAGCCTGCGGCGGCAGGGCGGTGCTGCACGCACGCAGGACCACGGTGGTGCCGACGCCCGGTGTTGCGGAGCCTGCGTCCATGCACCACTTGTTCCCGCTGTTGTCGGGGAACAGCTGGATCTCGCCACCAGGGATGTTCACGTCGTCGGTCTGGAAGATGTAGGTGGTCGTGATCGTGCGGCCCTTGCTGGCCGAGTTCGGGTTGGACGAGTCGAGGCCGAACGACGTGATCACCGCGTATCGCGGGGTGTGCCGAACCACGCCGCTCTGATCCGGCCCGTAGGGCCCATAGCTGGGTGAGCAACTCATCGTCGGCACCCCTGGCTTCGACGGGTCGTTGGCGTAGTAGGTGACCGTGACGTTGTAGGTCAAGGTGCCGGCCGCGTTCGCCGTGCCGTTGATCGACGAGCAGGGCAGCAGGTCGGAGTTGCCGCTGATCTTGTTGTCGCTGCCGGTGGACTGCGCGGCACGGATCTGGCCGAGCATCACGTCGACCCCGGCCTGCGCGGCGTCGAGCGAACGGACCCGGGACGCGGTGAACCGGGTGGTACTGAACTGGTTCACGATGACGGCGAGCAGCAGCGAGCCGATCGTGGCGCCGACAAGGATCACCAGCAGCAGCATGGCGATGTTGCCGCTGTCGTCGCTGGGGCGTGGTAGGCGTCCGCGAAACACATCCCTGGCTCGGCACCTCACGGTCGTCCCCATTGCTGGCAGGTGGTCGCATTGCCGGCCGCGGACACGTCGCTGTTCAGTGCTGTGAACGTCATCTGGGCACGGTTTGTCGCCTGACTGCTGTTACCCGAGGTGGCGACGAGGGTGACCTGGAGGCGCTGGAAGGTGGTGCTCGCCGACGTCGAGGCGGTGAGTGCGACGAACGGCACGTCCGCCGACGTGGTCGGCACCGACCCGTTCGTCAGGAAGCTGGCGATCGAGGTCCAGTCCGGTGCGGAGGTGCCCGTGGCCGCGCCGTTGGCGACCTGCCAAGTGCGCAGCTGCAACTTGCCCGAGTCGACGCGCAGCTGGGTGCAGGTGTCGTTGCCGCCGACGGTCGTGGGCGGTGAGTCCAGTTCGACGTACCAGTCGCCGGACGTCCGTGACGCGCCGGGCGTGCTGATCGCGCTGGCGTACCGGACCGTCTTGTCGAGCCGCAGGAACGCCTGGTTGGTCTGAGTGGCCGAGATGGAGGTTGCCTGGACCTTGTTCGCGGTGCTGGTCATCAACAGGATCGAGGTGAGGAAGATCGACATGAAGACGGTCATGAGCGCCATCCCCACGATCAGCTCGGCAAGCGTGGTGCCCCGGTCGTCGTCGGCGAGGCGACGCAGGCGGTCGTGTGCAGCGCTGATCATGCTCATGACACCAGCACCGATCCGGACGCCGGACTCGGCGCCGACGTACCGTTCGCGTTCACCGCGGCGACGCGGAACGTGTAGGAGCCGCCGGTCGTCAGACCGGTCACGATCTGCGACGTAGCGGTGGAGGTGTAGGTCACCGGTGTCTGCGCGACGCCGTCCAGGTAGGGGGTCAGCACGTAACCGGTCACCGGATCGCCGCCAACGTCCGCCGGTGCCGTCCATGAAACGGTCGCCGACGATGCGCCGGCGGTCGCAGTCGGTGCCCCAGGCGCCGGCGGAGTCAGCGTTGCCAGCGCGGCGACGCCGGCCTGGTCGACCGGGAACCGGAAGGCGTGGACGTCGTCTATGGCACCGTCGAAGTAGTTGGTCGTGGTCTGGTACAGCGAGCGACCGATCACCAGCGACCCGGCCTTGAAACTACCGGTCACAGAGACGGGGGTGCCCTGGAGCACGCCGTTGACGTAGAGCGCGACAGTCTTGGCGACGCTGTTGTAGACGCCCACCAGGTGATACCACTGCCCGACCACCAGGTTCGAGCTCGAATACACGTTAGTGACGGCCGCGTTCGTGGCGTCGCTCGCAACGCTGACCATCGCCCACTTCGTACCCGCTTGGCGAAGTAGGAACGAGCTGATGTTCGAGCCGTCGGCGCTGACGACCGCGCCGGTGGACGTCGTCGTGTCCGCCTTCGCCCAGGCCGACACCGTGAAGCTCTGGCTGGTGTCGAGAACGTTCGGACTGGCCGTGACCGCGCCGCTGGAGCCGTCGAACTGCAAGGCCGACGCGCCGACGATCGGGGTAGTCCAGGTCGCACCCCCGGACACCGTGCCGTCGAAGTTGTTCTGCGAGCTGTCGTTCGCGGTGGTGCCCGAGCCGTCGTCGAAGGACCAGTACCCCGCCTGGGCCAGCTGCGCGGCCGCGTCGTCGGACAGTGAGCTGCTGTAGGCACGAACGTCGTCGATCGAGGCGCTGGTGTAATTGGCGGCGCCGCCGGAGCGGCCGCGCCCGATCACGAACTTGCCCGTGCCGGCCGCGTTCCAGCCGGTGCTGTACGCGACGGGGGTGCCCTGCCGGACCCCGTTGACGTAGAGCGTCAGCGTGTCGGCCGTCGCGCTGTGCACGCCGGTGAGGTAGTACCACTGACCGACGGTGGGTGCGCTGGTAGCGCTCGCGGTGGTCACGGTGGCGCTCGTGGAATCCGACGCGGGTCGGGAGAACACGAACCTGTTCAGGGTCGCGTTGTACTGCAGCGCGAAGGCGCTGATATTCGTGCCGTCCTGGCTGGCGAAGGTCTGGGTGGAGGACGTGCTGGACAGCCGTACCCATGCCCCAACGGTGAAGTTGCCGCTGGTGTCGAGCACCGTGCCGGAAGCCGTGGCGACGCCGGTGGTTCCGTTCATGGTCACCGCGTTAGCGCCCTGGGCGGCCGTGGCGGTCTTGGAGTAGCCACCGGTGAGCGTGGCGGAGTGATTGGCGCCCGACGAGTCCGCGGCGGTCGCCCCGCTGGCCTCGTCGAAGGCCCAGTGGCCCACGAGCGGCGCTGTCACGGTCCAGGTGAAGGCGGCGGTCGTCGCCGTGGCGCCGGCGCTGTCAGTGACCGTGGCGCTCACGCCGGTGAAGACCTGCGGCGCGCTCGTGACGGTGCCCGTCACGATGCCGGCGCCGGTGATCGACAGGCCTGCGGGACCGCCATTGAGGGCGTAGGCGCACGGTGCGTCGGGGCACGACTTGGTGAGCGTCAGATTGACTGCAGCGTTGTTCACGGTGCTCTGGTTGGCCGGCGCGGTGATCGTCGGCCGCGCGTAGAAGGTCCACGTGAAGTTGCCTGTGTTGACCGCCACCCCGCCGGCGTCAGTCATCGTGACCTTCGCCGTCGACGTGCCGGTCGCGGTCGGCGTGCCGGAGATGACTCCGGTGGCGGAGTTGATGGTGACCGTGTTCGGCGTGCCCGAGAGGACGTAGCTGCAGGGCGAGTTGGCACACGATGAACTGATCGGCAGGATCAGCCCGGTGTTGACGGTGCTGGCCTGATTGCCCGGCGAGGTGATCGTCGGCCGGGCGTAGATGGTCCAGCTGAACGCCGCCGTCGTCGCGGTGACGCCTGCGGCATCGGTGACGGACGCGGTCACTGCGCTGGACGTGCCGGGCGTGTTAGGCGTGCCTGAGATGACGCCCGCGCTGATCGTGAGGCCCGTGGGCGCGTTGTCGAGCGAGTAGGTGCACGGCGTGTTGGCGCAGCTCGACGTCAGCTGCAGGCTGACGGCCACCCCGGCAGTGGTCGTCCGGTTGCCCGGCGAGGTGATGCTGGGCGCGGCCTTGACGGTCCAGGTGAACGAGCCGCTTGTGGCCACGATGTTCGAGTTGTCGCGGATCGTCACGGTGGAGGTGGTGGTGCCGGCGGTGGTGGGCGTTCCGGTGATGGTGGCGCCGGTCATGCTGAGTCCGGGGGGCGGGTTGTTCAGGGTGTAGGTGCAGGGGCCGTTGGCGCAGGTGGAGCCGACGGCGACGCTGACCGTCGCCCCGACCGTGACCGTCTGGTTACCCGGTGAGGTGACGGTTGGTGCGGTGTAGACGGTCCACGTGAACGTGGCGGTGCTCGTCGAGCCGGCCGCGTCCCGCGAGGTGATCGTGACGCTGGAGCTGCCTGCAGTGGTCGGGCTGCCCGTCACGGTGCCGGTGCCGCTGTTGATGCCGAGGCCGGCGGGCAGGTTGGTCGCGCTGTAGGCGCACGGGGTGTTCGCGCAGGTCACAACCGGGGTCAGGGTGACTGAGGCACCGACCGTGGTCGTCTGGTTGCCCGGCGAGGTGATCGTCGGCGCGGCCTTGACGGTCCAGGTGAAGGGGTTGCTCGTGGCGGTCGAGCCAGCGGCGTCGCGGATCGTCACCGTCGAACTCGTGGTCCCGGTCGCGGTCGGGGAGCCGGTGATCGTCCCGGTTGCGGGGTTCATGGTCAGCCCGGCGGGCGTGTTGTTCAGGATGTAGGTGCAGGGCGAGTTGGCGCAGGAGGAGGCGACGGTGACGCTGACCGCTGCACCGACGGAGGTCGTCTGGTTGGCCGGAGCGGTGACGGTCGGCGCAGCCTTGACGAGCCAGCTGAAGGTGGCGGCCGCAGTGACACCGGAGGCGTCGCGGATGGTGACGGTCGAATTGGTGGTGCCCGTCGTCGTCGGCGTTCCCGTGATCGTCGCGCCGGACATGCTCAGTCCGGCGGGCAGGACGGTAGCGCTGTAGGTGCACGGCCCGTTCGCGCACGTCGATCCGACGGTGAGACTCACCGTGGCGCCGATCGAGGTGGTCTGGGCCGACGGGGCGGTGATGGTCGGCGCGTCGTAGATCGTCCAGGTGAAGGATGTCCTGGCGGTCGCGCCGGCGCTGTCGCGAACGGTGACGACCGAGTTGGTGGCTCCAGTCGTGTTCGGCGTACCGGTGATCGCGCCGGTGCCGGTGGCCAGCGTCAACCCGACGGGCAGGGTGTCGACGCTGTAGCTGCAAGGGCCGTTCGGGCAGGTCGCCATGGA
>CAZZZE010000005.1:0-19139 GCA_964658365.1 uncultured Jatrophihabitantaceae bacterium | reverse complement strand
CGGGCAGGGTGTCGACGCTGTAGCTGCAAGGGCCGTTCGGGCAGGTCGCCATGGAGGTCACGCTTACCGCTGTGCCGACCGTGATGTTCTGGTTGCCCGGCGAGGTGATCGTCGGCGCGGCCTTGACGGTCCAGGTGAAGGGGTTGCTCGTGGCGGTCGAGCCAGCGGCGTCGCGGATCGTCACCGTCGAACTCGTGGTCCCGGTCGCGGTCGGGGAGCCGGTGATCGTCCCGGTTGCGGGGTTCATGGTCAGCCCGGCGGGCGTGTTGTTCAGGATGTAGGTGCAGGGCGAGTTGGCGCAGGTGGAGCCGACGGTGACGCTGACCGAAGCACCCACAGACGTCGTCTGGTTGGCCGGTGCGCTCACCGCCGGTCCGGCGAGGACAGTCCAGGTGAAGGTGACGGCCTGCTGGTAACCCGACAGCGAATCGGTCAGGATCAGCGCAACGGACGAGCTGCCGAGCGTCGTCGGCGTGCCGGTGATCAGGCCGCTCGAGCTGAGCGAGAGCCCGGTGGGCAGCGCCCCGCCGAGGGACCAGGTGTAACTGCCGGAGCCCTGGTACGCGCTGAGCTGGAACGGAGTGATGGCGGTGTTGACGGTGCTCGTCTGGGTTGCCGGGCTTGCCGACAGGCAGGGGATGCCGGTGACGCTGACCGCGTCGAGGAAGTTCCCGGCGCCGGCGATGCCGCTCGACGTGCTGATCGCGGCAACCTGGAACCGCGTGGTCGTCTGGCCGGCAGGCACGGTGTAGACACCCGTGTACTGCACCCAGGCCGCCGTGCCGTCGCTGATGGTTGCGCTGGTCGCGCCGGCGGGTACCTGAGCGGTCTGCTGCGACGTGGAGCCCATCTGCACCTGGATGGAGTCCTGGCCGTTGGGGTTGTTGTTCACGTTGCGTGCGCGGTGCCAGATGGACCACTGCAGTACCTGACCGGGCGTGGTGGTGAGGTCCTGGGACAACGTGTCCATCCCGCCGCCGTTGACCTCGACCCATTGCGTGCCGTCCTGTGCCGCGATCGGCGTGTTGGAGTTCTGGCTCGTGCTGTTCGCGCTGTTGGTCCAGAACTCGATCAGGCTGTTGGCGTCGTTGGTCCGCCACGCGAGATTCGCCGTGCCATTGTTGACGTTCTTGCCGGGGCCGGCCGGCACTGTTGGCGCCTCGAAGCCGCCGTTGAGCAGGGAAACTGCGGTGGGACACGTGGTCGCGGCCGGCAGGACGGTCCACGTGAAGGCCGAGCTGGTGACTGGGTTGTTCGACTTGTCGGTGATCGTCACCGAGGTCGTCTTCGTGCCGGCGACGGTCGGCGTGCCGGTGATCAGCCCGGCGCTGTTGACGCTCAGGCCCTGCGGGGCGTTGTTCAGTGTGAAGACGCAGGGTGCGTTGGCACAGGACGACGTCAGCTGCAGGCTCACCGCGGTGTTGATCTGCGTCAGCTGGTTCGGCGGGGCGCTGACCTGCGGGGCGTTGACGACGGTCCAGGTGAACGTGGCGGTGTCCTGTCGGCCGAAGCCGTCGGTAACCCGCACTGTCACGGGGGACGAAGACGTCGGACCGCTCACCGTGCCAGAGATCAGGCCGCTCGCGCTGAGACTCAGGCCGGACGGCAAGGTGCCCGCGGTGAGGTCCCACTTGTAACCGGGGATACCGGTGCCCGTCTGCAGCGACAGTGTCAGCGCCACGCTGTCGCCGACGTCGTTGACCTGGTCGCCCGGCGCGGTGATCGCCGGCGACGCCGGCGGCGGCTGGTTCGCCTTGAACGTCGGGTCCGCGCTAGCGTTGATGAGGGTGCTCGTGACGTAGTAGCACCCGGTGCCGCACGTGCCCCCCGTCCAACTCACCGAGACGACGGCGCGCAGGTACTGGACCGAGCCCGACGTCTTCTGGGTGGCGGGAACGCAATTCGACGACGTGCCGGAAGTGACCAGCCAGCAGGTACCAAGGAACTGGGCCACCGTGAACGCAACGACGCCAGGCTTCTGCGTGCACAGCGCCGGTCCGGCGGCGCCCTGCGGTGCCGGGTCGCACGTCGGGATGGTGGCGCTGGTGCCGTCGGCCGGCGCCGCGTTCGGGTCGCTGGCCTGATCCATCATCTGCAGCCAAGGCGAGACCTTCGCGATCGCGTTGCCCTTCGCGAGCTGTTGTTGCACGCTCAAGCTCCCGCGGCCGGTGACCAGGTCGCTGGGCTTCAGCGCACGGATCTGCTCGAGCGTGGAGTCGGCGACCTGGGCCGCGCTCTGGGTGGCGCGCTGACGGGCGACGGCCGCCGTCCCGGAGACGAATTCCACGCCGATGGCCGCCATGATGAACGTGATAAGGCTGATCGCGATGATCGACTCCAGCAGCACGAAGCCGTCGTCGCTGCCGGACAGCCGTCGCCGAACCCGGCCGGCAGCCCGGTGGGCGACGCGGCAGGCGCCGTCCAGCAACGCGTTCATGATGCGGGCAGACCTCAGCCCGCGACGAGCAGCTTGCGCAACTGCGCGACCTGCTGGTCCGACATGGTGGCGGTGAAGATGTTCAGCTGGGTGGTCAAGCCGATCTTGCTGCCGGTGCCGCTGAACGACGTCGAGGTGATCAGGGCCCGGCGAGAACCGTTCTGGATCGCCTTGACGAACGCGAGCTGCTTGTCGGTCGGCCCGCTCGTGGTCAGGGTGACGCTGATCTGGTACTGCGACGAACTGGTCGTGGTCGAGCCGGCTGCCGGCGTGGTCGTGGCGGTGGCGGACGTGGTGGAATCGGTCGCCGCCGGGGCGGCGGCCGTCGGGGCTACCGGCGTGAGGGAACCGATGCTGATGTTCTGCAGGGTTACTCCGGCCGCCGTGGCCGCGTGAGTCGCCTCGTGGGTGAACTCCGGCAACGCGCTCGTCGACGGCAATGCCGTCAGCGCCGCGGAAAGGTCGGCCCGCATCGTGGCGATACCTCTCTCCTGGCGCGCGAGCGCGGCGCGGCGGGTGACCAGCCTCGAATTCGTCACGTCGTTGTCGCGGGCCTGCGCCCGGGTGTCGGAGGCGGCGGCGAGCTTGGGCAGGATCACCAGGAAGTAACTGGCCGCGACGATCAGCACCGCCAGAACGGCACCGCCGGCGAGCCACGCCCGCCGGCTCTGCAGGGATTCGAGGTTCATCAGTGGCCTCCGGCCGTGGTGCCGGTGCTCGACGCTGCCTTGAAGCGGTGCGTGTAGAGCTCTTCGGTCAGTTGCGCGGTGATGGACCAGGTGGCAGGACCACTCGAATTCGTCGCCGAGTTCGTCGCTGGGACGACATTGACCACGCCGGCCACACTCGACAGTGCGGTCACGTAGGAGGCGACGTCGACCATGCGGCGTGACGTGCCTGACAGGCTCAACGTCCCGATGATCGGAGAGGTGCCGACGATCGGGGTGGTCGGGGCCGCCGCGGAGGTGAGGTTGACCCCAAAGGCCGTAAACGTCGTGCCGGCCGGGGCTGCCGCGCGCACGCGCCCGACGAACCCTGCCACGTCGACGTCGGACGCCATCAGCGTCGCGATCTGGCCGGTGATACTGCTGGTGGCACTCTGCACCTGGGTCACGTTGGAGTACTTGGCGTTCTGGGCGTTGAGTCGCGCCGTGGTCGCCTGCGAGGTCGCGAGCTGGTCCTCGGCGGCCGAGGTTCGTTGGCCGGCCCAGACGTAACCCGCAGCGCAGAGCAGGACGACGAGCACGAGCGCGGCCCCGAGTTGCTTGCGCAGCACCCGCAGGCTGCGCGCCGCGACGAGCTCGGGCGGCGTCAGGTCGGCGACGATGCCCCAGCCGGGCATGCTGGCCCAGAGGTTGTCGGCACCGGGCTCGGCCAACAGAGTGGTCATGCTGCTGCTCCCATCGCGAGACCGAGGGCGACCGCGCTCAGTGGGCCCTGCAGCTCTGATCCGCGCACCTGCTTCGAGGCGAGCCGGTTGCGGACGTGCTGCAGCGGATCGACGACGCCGACCGGCAACCCGGTCTGATCGGTCATGACCTTCGCGAGGCCGGACAGGAGAGATCCGCCCCCAGTCAGGGAGATGCGCTCGATCGGTGCGGTGCTGCGCGAGGAGCGGAAGTACCCGATCGACGTCCTGATCTCGGCGAGCAGCGGGCGCAGGCTCTCGGCAAGGGCCCGGTTGACCTCGGGATCGGGGCCGTCGAGCCCGCTCTGTCGCTTGAGCAGCTCGGCAGCGAGCTGCTCGATGTTCAACCGCTCGGCGAGGTTCGCGGTCAGCTCGTCACCGCCGCGGGCCAGCGTACGTACCAGCCGCGGAACGCCGTGGTCGTGGATGACGATCGTGGTCATGTGCGCGCCCAGGTCGACGACCGCCTCGACGCTGAGTTCCTCGCCCGCGATGGCCCGCAGCGCGCCGAAGCTGGCGAGATCCACCCGCGCGACGCGCAGCCTGGCCCGCTCGACGGCGTGCACCATGGCGAGCAGCGGTTTGCGGGGCGCCGCGATGAGCAGCCCGTGCAGCATCTCGCCGTCGGCCGACGTCTCAAGCGGTGAGAAGTCCAGGACGACCTCCTCGACCGGCAGGGCGATGACGTCCTTGGCCTGGAAGGGCAGGGCCTTGGCCCGGCGCTCCGGGTCGATGTTCGGCACGGCGAGGTCGCGGACCAGGACCTGCGGGTTGGCCACGCCGAGAATGACGTTGCGGCACTCGAACTTGTGCGTGGTCCACAGCTGCTTCAGCGCCGCAGTCAGGACGTCGGGCTCGCGCACCTCGCCTCTGACGACGACGCCGCTGGCGAGCTCGACCTGCCCGATCCCGTGCACGGTGACCGACGGTCGGCCGTCGAGGGTGCCCGCGGCGAGGATGGACGCGCGGACGGCGGTGGCGCCGATGTCGAGGCCGATGGCGTGCCCGTCCGGGTTGATGATCCCGACGCGGTTGATGCTGACTTGGCGGTGCTTCATGGTCGTCTCCGGGTCAGGCCGTGTGCGCGAAGGTGGAATAGGCATCGACCAGCGGTGCGCTGGCGAACAACGCAATCAACGCGCCGCCGACCATGGCCGGCCCGAACGGGATGAGCGACGCGCGCCCGGCGCGGCGAGCCACGATGAGCACCGCACCGACCAGGCCGCCGAGCAGGAACGCGGCGAACGTGCCGACGAAGACCGCGGGGTAGGACAGGAAGCCCAGCGCCATACCGAGCACGCCGGCCAGCTTGACGTCGCCCAGACCCATGCCTTTCGGGCTGGCAAACGCGAGGGCCAGGAAGAACGCGAACAGCACCGCACCGCCGAGTACCGCGCGGATCAACGGCTCGAAACTGCCGGTCACCGCGCTCGCGGCGGTGAGCAGCACGGCCATGGCCAGGTAGCTGGGATACACGATCGCGTTCGGCAGCCGGTGGACGTCGAGGTCGATGACGGCAAGGGCCACGCCCGCCGAGACGAAGAAGAGGTAGGCCGGCAGTGCCGCGAGCAGGTGCAGTTGCGCGAGCTGCACTGTGGTGGCGACGAACAGCACCGCGGTGACCAGTTCGACGGCGGGGTAGCGGGCGCTGATCGGGGCTGCGCAGTCCGCGCACCTGCCGCGCAGGACGAGCCAGCCGACGAGCGGCAGGTTGTGCCGGGTGCGGATCTCGGCGTCGCAGCCGGGGCAGTGCGAGCCGGGGCGCACCAGCGACTCGTTGCGGGGAACGCGGTGGATCACGACGTTGAGGAACGAGCCGACCGCGAGGCCGAGCAGCGCCATGGCGGTGAGGAGAACCGGCATGACGAGCTCCATTCGTAATGGATGGGGGGAGTAAGGATTCGGGTGTTCTCACCACCCGCCGGAATCCTTGGTGGATTCCGGCGGGCAGAGGCAGCAACCGAGCCGCAGGTGTGCCGGTCGAGTGCTCAGCACATGGTGGCGGAGGAAGCGGTGGCGCTTACCTTCGACACCGAACCGCCATTCGTCGAGTTGTAGCAGTAGTAGCGGTTCGTGGTGCCACTGCTGCTCGACGCCTCGAGAACGTACGTGCTGGGCGTGGCCGTGGCGGCGTAGTAGTACATCGTGGTGTCCTTGCTGACGTTGATCTTCTGGTTCGGGCAGTCAGTGAACGTCTTCTGAGCCGTCCACGAAACGACGGTGGCGCCACCACCGGCCGGGTAATTGCCGACATCGGAGTTGCAGGTCTCGAGCACGGAGACGGCGTTGCGCAGGTCGGACTGCGCCGAGGTGTCCTTCGAGGACTTGGTGTAGTTCAGGTACACCGGGATAGCGATCGCGATGAGCACGCCGATGATCACGACGACCACGAGCAACTCGATGAGTGTGAATCCGCGGTCGCCTTCAGCGCGCTCCTCGCGGAGCTGAGCCAAGCGGTTCTGCAGCATGGAAGCCTCCTGGGCTTTGACGGGCTCGGCGAGGACTGCCGACTGGGGACCCTTCACCTGTCCTATCGGCGTGCCCCGGCGCCACATTAGGTTTTTGTTGGGTTTTTTTTCGGCCGTGTTCGCCCGCTCCGGGCAGCCCGCAGCGCCCGCGGCCGGTGGCCACGGGCGCTGCGTACGGCTCAGTTGGACTGGATGTGCTGGTAGATCGAGAACATCGGCAGGTAGAGGCAGACGACCATGGCGCCGATGACCGCGCCGATCAGGATGACGAGCACCGGCTCCATCGCCGCGCTGAGCGATTCCGTCGCCGTCTCGACTTCTCTGTCGTAGTAGTCGGCGAGTTTGTCCAGCATCTCGGTGATCTGACCGGTTTCCTCGCCCACCTGCATCATCTGGGTCACCATCGACGGGAACAACGGATGTCTTGCCAGCGTGGTCGACATCTGGCCACCGACGCGGACCGTGTCGCGCACGTCGTCCATCGCAGCGCTGACGACGGCGTTGCCGGACGTACCACCGACGACCTCGAGGGCCTGGATGATCGGCACGCCCACGCCCAGCAACGTGCCCAGGTTGCGCGCCCATCGGCTGATGGCCAGCTTCGTGAACAGCGGACCGAACACCGGCAGGCGCAGTTTGAACCTGTCGACCTTCAGTTGGAAGTCGGGCTTGGCGCGGTAGGCGGACTTGAATGCCTTGTAGCCGACGACAGCGGCGCCAATGACCACCGGCCCGACCCAGTACATGTTGTGTGACAGCGTCACCATGATCTGGGTGGGAAGCGGCAGCTTGCCGCCGAGATTCTTGAACATGTTCTCGAAGACCGGCACGATGAAGACGATCACCCCGGTGCCCATCAGCAGCGAGAACAGCAGCACGACCACTGGGTAGGTCAGCGCCGACTTGATCTTCGCCCGCAGGTTCGCATCGGCCTCGTACATCAGGGCGATGCGCGCGAGCGCGTCGTCGAGGAAACCGCCCGTCTCGCCGGCGCGGACCATGTTGACCATCAGCAGTGGGAAGTGGTCCGGGTGCGCCGACATCGCCGTCGACAGCGTGGTGCCGCCCTGGACGTCGGTGCTGACCTTCGCGATCGCTGCCTTGAGCCCGGGCTTGGACGTCTGCTCCTCGAGGATGCCCAGCGAGCGCAGCAGCGTCAGGCCCGAGGACGTCATCGAGGCGAACTGCCGCGAGAACACCGCGAGGTCCTTGAGCTTCGTCTTCCCGCCGAGGCCGGGGATGCTCATTTCACGGTTCAGCCCGGTGCCCTCGCCGGCGATCTCGAGCGGCACCATCCGCTGGCCGCTGAGCAACTTGGCCGCGGCGTCGGCCGACTCGGAATCGATCTTGCCCTTGACGACGGCGCCCGACTGGTCGATCGCCTCGTAGCTGTAGGTCTTCATCGCGGTCACAGCCCCGCTCCCTTCGGCTGGCAGAGCTGGTCATGTCCATCGTTTGTTGCGCGAGCGTGACTCACATCAGGCCTGCCAATCTCTTGAACTCGCCGGGGTCGTGGGCCAGCTCGAGGGCCTGGCTCTTGCTGATGATCTGCTCGCGGTAGCGCTGCGCCAGGTGCTGGTCGAAGCTGATCATCCCGAGGTCCGCCGAGCTTTGCAGGAACGTCGGGATCTGGTGCACCTTGCCCTCGCGGATCAGGTTCCGGATCGCCGGGGTGGCGACCATGATCTCGCAGATGATCGTGCGGCCGTTGCCGTCGCGGGTCGGCGCCAACGCCTGGGTGACGACGCCCTGCAGGCAGTTCGACAGCTGCGCGCGGATCTGCGACTGCTGGTGGGCCGGGAAGATGTCGATGAGCCGGTCGATGGTCTGCGCGGCCGACTGGGTGTGCAGGGTGGCGAGCACGAGGTGCCCGGTCTCGGCCGCGGTGACGGCGGTCGCCGTCGTCTCCAGGTCACGCAGCTCGCCGACCAGGATGATGTCCGGGTCCTGGCGCAGCACGTGCTTGAGCGCGGTGGGGAAGTCGGCGGTGTCCTCGCCCACCTCACGCTGGTTGACCACGCAGCGCTGGTGGGTGTGCAGGTACTCGATCGGGTCCTCGATGGTCATGATGTGCGAGGAGCGCGTCTTGTTCGCGATGTCGAGCAGAGCGGCCAGGGTCGTCGACTTGCCCGATCCTGTCGGGCCGGTCACGAGCACGAGGCCGCGGGGCAGGTGGGCGAACCGCTCGACGTCGGGGGGCAGCCCGAGGTCGCCCAGGCTGCGGATGTTGTGCGGGATGGTGCGCAGGACCGCACCGACCGAACCGCGCTGCACGAAGACGTTGACGCGGAAGCGGCTGATGTCCTCGAGCGCGTAGGAGGTGTCCAGTTCCTGGGTTCGCTGGAACTTCGCCCACTGCTCCTCCGACAGGATCGAGCGCACGAGCGCTTCGGTGTCCTCCGGCTCCAACTTGGCCACGTTCTCGACCGGACGCAGCGACCCGTGCACGCGGACGCACGGCGCGATGCCGGCGGTCAGGTGCAGGTCCGACCCGCCGCGGGTGAACGTCAGACGCAGCAGGTCGTCCATCCGACGGCGGTCGTCCGTCGTCACCGGCTCGAACGTCACGCTGGAGAGTGCGGGCATGGGTTACCTCGTCTCGCGGGGGTGTGGGAAGGCATCAGACGGTGACACGGAAGATCTCCTCGACGGTCGTCAGGCCGGCCGAGGCTTTGAGCAAGCCGTCCTCGCGCAGCGTCGTCATGCCTTCGGCGACGGCGACGCGGTGGATCTCGGTGGCCGAGGCGTGCGTGACGGCCATGCGCTCGATCTCCTCCGAGATCGGCATGACCTCGTTGACGGCCAGACGGCCGCGGTAGCCGGTCTGGCCGCACGAGCGGCAGCCGACCGGACGCCAGAGCTTCTCGGGCAGCGGTACCGACGCGACGGGCCAGTTCAGCGCCGTGAGTTCCTCCTCCGACGGGGCGGAGGGCTCCTTGCACCATTCGCAGAGTCGGCGCGAGAGGCGCTGGGCGAGCACGCAGTCCATCGACGAGCCGACCAGGAACGGCTCGATGCCCATCTCGATCAGGCGCGTGACCGCGCTGGGCGCGTCGTTGGTGTGCAGGGTCGACAGCACGAGGTGACCGGTGAGCGCGGCCTCGACCGCCAGCTGCGCAGTGGCGCGGTCACGGATCTCGCCGATCAGTACGACGTCGGGGTCCGACCGCAGGATGGCGGGCAGCACGGCGGCGAAGGTCAGGCCGGCCTTGTGGTTCACCTGCACCTGGTTGACCCCGGCAAGCCGGTACTCGACCGGGTCCTCGACGGTGATGATGTTGACCTCGGGCTTGCTGATCTCCGCCAGCGTCGCGTACAGCGTGGTGGACTTGCCGGAGCCAGTCGGGCCGGTCACCAATACCATACCGTGTGGTTTGGTGAATGACTTCGAGTAACGCTCGTAGGTCGATCCGCTGAAGCCGAGCTTCTTCAGCTCGAGGTCGATGCCGCCGGTGTCCAGCACCCGCAGCACGATCTTCTCGCCCCAGACGGTGGGCAGCGTCGCCAGCCGCAGGTCGACCTTGTGCCGGTCGAGACGCACGGTGATGCGGCCGTTCTGCGGCACCCGCTTCTCGGTGATGTCGACGCTGGCCATGATCTTGAGCCGGGAAATGAGCGGTGACTGCACCGCCGAGGGCACCCGGTCGATCTCGTGCAGCACGCCGTCGATGCGGAAGCGCACCCGCAGGTCGTGCTCGGTGGGTTCCAGGTGCAGGTCCGATGCGCGGTTCTGGATCGCCTGCTCGATGAGCGAGTTGACGTAGCGCACGATCGGGGCGTCCGCGCCGGCGTCGAAGCCGACAGCGGAGTCGGAGTCCTCCTCGGTGTGGAAGGTTCCGGCGATGTCGGCAAGGTCGGTCGTCTCGCGCTTCATCCGGTCGATGAGCTTGCGCAGCTCGCTGCGGGCGGCGACGACCGGAACCACGTTCATGCCGGTGGCGGCGCGGATATCGTCCATCGCCACGACGTCGGACGGGTCCGAGACGGCGACGATCAGCTCGTCGTTGGAGATCCCGATGCCGAGCAGCCGGTGCCGGATGACCAGGGGCAGCGGGATCTTCGCCATCGCTCCCGCGTCGAGCGGGTAGCCGACGAGGTCGACGCTGTTGATGCCCTGCGCGTCGGCGGAGGCCTCGACCAGTTCCATCTCGGTGACGACGAGCTCGTTGATGAGCACGTCGCGGATCGAGCGGCCGGAGCGGTCGGCCTCCTCGGCCGCCTCCTGGATGGCATGGGCATCGGCGCCGCGCGCTTGCAACGCATCGAGCAGCGGCCGGTATGACGCGTCCATGCGGTGCCTCCTCCGTGGCCGTGGCGTCCGGCGAATGGGCCGGATAAGTCCGTCACGAGTTCCATCGGTTGTGGCGGCGCGAAGCTGAGCGCTCGCAGCGAAATGACCGGTTTCTCTGGCCGGCCGCTGCGGAGGGCGAGGACGGAACCGGTCAGCTGGTGACGAGGGCGGCGCGACCGAGCTCCGCGTGGCATTCGCCCAGGACCGTCGTGGCCGAGAGCCGTTCGGCAACCGTTGAGCGCGTCGCGACGGCCGAGCGCATCCGCAGGGCCGTGTCACCGCGCCGACGGGGCGATTCCTCGGGCGCCGGCGCGTTGTCGGCCGCGGCCTGCATCGCCACGCGCAGCAGTCCCAGCGCCTGTGAACGCAGCTGGGACACCCGCGACTCGGTGACCCCGAGCTCCGCGGCGATGTCGGCCATCTTGCGCCGGGCGAGGAAGTACTCCTCGACGACGTGACGCATGCGCTCGGGCAGCTCGGCCACGGCGTCGCGCAGGTAACCGAGCTCCTCGCGGCGCAGCAGCAACTCCTCCGGACCCTCCTGGCGCGAGGGCAGCGCGATGTCGTTCTCGGTCGGCGCCAGGGCGGTCAGGCTCACCACAGTCGCACGTTCGTTGTTGGCCCGGATCGCGGACAGCTCGGCGGTCGACATCTTGAGCTGCGCGGCGATCTCGGCGCTGGTCGGGGTACGTCCGAGCTGGTGCACAAGGTCGGTGCTGGTGGCTTCCACCTCGCGGCTGCGGCGGCGGCTGTCCCTGCTGGCCCAGTCCATGGCGCGCAGCTCATCGGTGATCGCTCCGCGGATCCGCAACGCGGCGTAGCTGGGGAACGGCACTCCCAGTGACGGATCGAAGTTGCGGGCGGCGGCGGCCAGCGCATACATGGCGGCCGAGGCGAGGTCGTCTCGGTTGACGTGCGCCGGCACCCGGTTGAGGACGTCGCGCACCAGGTGGTTGACGAGCGGCAGGCACTGACGGACGAGGTCGTCGACGGTCGGCAGTGCAATGCTCGAGGACGGCGCCGCGTCGGCGGTGAGAGCACGAGTCATGGGAACCGCTCCAAGGTGCGACCGCAGTCGCGACGGGTGACGCGCCCGGGCTCCCCAGCCCGTTCGCGCGATCTGATGTATCCAGCGCCCCCGCCTCAACGCCATGTTAGATCGGCGTTAGGAGCATTTCTAACACACCCGTGACACCTCACGCAAGCTTTAACTGACGGAGGTCGTCCCGCCGAATTCCTGGCCGGCCCTAACGTTGGGCGCAGTCCGGCCGATGAAGGACGCATGGGCCGCACTCGTCGTGAATCGATCGCCGCGGTTCCCGATGCGGATGCTGCGACGACCGCGCTCGCGCCGGTGGACTCGTTGCTGTGGAGCGAGCGGTCGTTGCTACAGCGGCTGCTCTACCAGCTCAGCGCCCAGGAACTGATCATCACCGCGGGTCGCGTCGAGTGGCTGCGAGACTCCGATCTCGAGATCCGGGAACTCGTGCGCGACCTCGAGCTGCACGAACTCGGCCGGGCGGCGGAGGCCGACGTGCTGGCCGTCCGTTACGGGCTGCCACCGAGCGCACCGCTACGCCAGATAGTTGCCGCCGTCCCCGAACCGTGGAGGTCCATCATGGCCGACCACCTGCACACCCTGCGCGAGTTGCAGGACGCGGTCGAACGCACCGCGCAGGGCAACGCTGCGCTGCTGCGCGCGGCGCGTGAGCAGGACTGCGTCATGTCCGGCCGCAACGGCAGCGCATCGTGAGCGACCCTCGTCCGCCGGAGCCCGAGACGCCCGCCCAGGACGAACCGAACCGAACCGACCCGGCCGTGGCCGTCGCCCAGACTCTGCGCGAGCTCGGCCTGCAGCTCGACCAGTGGGCGGTCGCGGGCGAGGTGCCGCCCGGCAGCGCACCGTTTCCTGGCTCGGCGTTCGGTGCCGGCGTCGCGGATGGCGCCGAGAGCGCACTGCTCGCCTCACTCGGCATCGACGCCGTCCTCGACACCAACTCGACGGTCAGCCAGCGCTCGCTGCACGACTTCCTGCGCTGACGACCGACCGGACGACCGACCTGGTCAGCTGGAGATGTACTGCTCGAGCTGCCCGCGGTCGTGTTCCAGCTGACTGATGCGGCTGGACACCACGTCGCCGATCGAGACGATCCCGCTGAGCCGGCCGTCGTCGATCACGGGCATGTGCCTGATCCGGCGTTCGGTCATGGTCTCGGCCACGGCGTCGACGGCGTCGGTGCTCGTGCAGCTGGTGACCGCGGTCGTCATGATGCTCGACACCGGACGCTGCAGCAGTTCGGCGCCCTGCTCGGCCAGGCGGCGCACGACGTCGCGCTCCGAGGCGATGCCGGCGACCTGCTCACCGTCGACGACGACGAGGGCGCCGACGTTGTGCCGGCCCAGGCTCGCGACCAGCTCGGCCACGCTCTCGTCCGGACCGATGGTGACGAGGCGGGGCCGGTCGCCGGACGGCGCGGCTGTCTTGCGGCGCAGGAGATCGGCGATGTTCATAGCGCACCTTCGCTGGGTCGGCTGGCTGGACGTCCAGGCTCTCGCACCTGCGGGCGTGACGCCAGTCACATCCGGTCGCGGTTGCGAGACCGGTGGCGCCGGGCCAGGCCCGCGCGGGCGTACAGCAGCGCCAGGTAGCGCTCGGGCGCGTAGTCGCCGCCGGCGTAGCGGCGCAGGTAGTCGGCGTGCAGCGCCGGGTCGTGGCCGGCGAGCCAGGTGAGGAAGTGCTCGCGCGTGCCTGGTTTGAGGTAGAGCGGGCCGAGCCCGTGCACCTCGCCGCCGGCGTCGCGGACGGCGGCGACGACCGCCTGCAGCTGCTCGGGGGAGTCGCTCATGCCAGGCAGCACCGGGGCGATCAGCGCGCCGGTGTGCACACCGCGCTCGGCGAGGCGGCGCATCGCCTCGACCCGCAGGCGCGGGTTCGGGCTGCCCGGTTCGCTCGCCCGCCACACGCGCTGGTCCAGCGTGCCGATCGAGAAATCCACGCGGACGTCCGCCCGCTGCGACGCCGCGACGATGAGGTCGAGGTCGCGGGTGACCAGCGGCGACTTGGTCAGGATCGAGAACGGCGTGCCGCGCTCGGACAGCGCCTCGACCACCCCGCGGGTGAGCCGGTACTTCGCCTCCGCGCGCTGGTAGGGATCGGTGTTCGTGCCCATCGCCACCGGCTCGTTCGTCCAGCGCGGGTCGGCGAGCTCGGCCCGCAACCGCTCGACCGCGTTGATCTTGACGACGATCTTGCGGTCGAAGTCCTCGCCGATGCCGAGCCCGAGGTAGGCGTGCGTGGGTCGGGCGAAGCAGTTGTGGCTGACGACGCCGTTCGCGATGAAGTCCCCGGTACCGGTGGTGATGTCGTACATCGGGATGTCGATCCCCAGCGGCTCCACGGCGGTGACCCGCAGCGCGGCGTCGCTCGTGATCGCCATACCGTCCAAGATCCGACTCCTCGTCATGGCGGGGTCGATCGAGAGCAGGAAACGAAGTCGTTCCCGAAGCCCGCCCGCGATGCGGACACACCGCACCCCGTTCGCACGTGGCGGCTCCGGTACGGCGTGGAAACCGAAGGTCTCGGCGCAGCCGACGGTGGGCTCGAGCATCGTCGGATCCGAGGTGGCAATGCGCAGAACCCCGTGGCTGTGACTTCCCGCCGCGTCGAAGAGGCCGGCCAGGAAGCCCTTTCGCCACGTATCCGTCGGTGCGACCGGCCAGGCGATGAGGGCGGGAATCTGCTGGACAGCCGCCCGTGACGACGCGCTGATCGCCGTCATGGCTCGACGGTTCGCGCTGGCTTCGCTGCAGACAACGGTGGTGGTCGGAACCCCGCTCACGTCAAGGAAGGCTCGAGTGCGATCGAGCGGTTCGCCGTCGGCAAGGGCAAGACGGAAGCGATGGACGTCGCCGGGTGCACGGCCCGCGTCACCGCGCACTATCCCGGTGAGGTAGCCCCGCCGGTAGTCGTCGTCATGCTGCGGAGCGGTCGCCAAGTGGCCGACGCCGAGCAGTTCGTCGTTGACGGTGAGTGCCGCGCGCTGCAGCGGCCGACGCGCTGGCGCGACGTACTTCCAGCCACGACCGGTAAGGAAGCGGTGGTCACCGCTGGCGATCAGCTCGGTGCCGTCCTCGAGTGAGACGCGGTAGGCGGAGGTGACCGTCTGCCAATGATCGAGGACATCGGTAGGGACGTAGCGACGGTAGGCGCCGCGGCGTTCGGTGCCGTACACCCGATCGCCGGCACGAACATCGCGCAGGGCTTTGGTGCGGCCATCAGCCAGCAGAACGGGCGTGTCACCGGAGAGGCAGTAGGCGCACGCATGACTGCAGCCGCGGTAGACGTTGATCGTCCAGTTGGTCGGGGCGCGGGAGCCGGGCGGGACGCGGTTGAGGATGCGTTTCGTGGTGACGTGCAGGAACTCGAGGTCGGACATCCGCCCGGTGCCGCGCACCGGCGCGAGCAGCTCGTCGACGCCGAACAAGGCCGGCTCGCCGTCGTCGACCGTCTTCCAGCGGAACGCCTCGCTCATCGGAAGTCCCGTGAGGTACTGGGGATGTTGTGCAGGCCCAGGGGGAGGCGCTCGATGCGCTCGGCGAGGACGTTGATGACGCCGTCGGCGGTGTTCTCGAGCATGCCGCGGATTGCCAGCCCACCGGACTCGCGTGCCACCCGCCGGTGCCGCTGCCAGATCGTCTCCTCGACGATGACGTTGACCATGCCCGTCTCGTCCTCGAGGTTGAGGAAGGTGACCCCGCGCGCGGTGGCCGGGCGCTGCCGGTGGGTGACGACGCCGCCGATCGTGACCCGGGTGCGGTTGGGCAGCGCGCGTAGGCCGATGGCGGTGACGATGCCCAGCGCGTCGAGTCGGGGGCGGATCAGCGCGGTCGGGTAGGTGTCGGTGCTGACGCGCGTCGACCACATGTCGGCGATGAGCTGCTCGGGCTCGGTCATGGCCGGCAACGCCGGCGGGGTCTCGTCGAAGACAGCGAGGTCGAGTTGGCCGGGCCGGGCGGTGGCCGCCGCTCCTGCGCCCCACAGCGCCTCGCGGCGGGTGGTGCCGAACGCGTCGAACGCGCCGGCGGTGGCCAGCGCCTCGACCTGGTCGGCAGACAGCCCCACCCGCCGCGCGAGGTCGGCCATCGAGGTGAACGGCCCGTCGGTGTCGCGGGCGGCGACGATCGCATCGGCGACGTCGGTGCCGATGGTGCGCACCGACGACAAGCCCAGGCGGACCGCCGGCTGCGGTGCGTCGAGGCAGGCGCACTGGGACGCGCTCGACTCGTCGTCCTCGAGCGACGCCCCGGACAGCGAGCGCGACAGCGACGGCCGGCGGACCTCGACGCCGTGCCGCTTCGCGTCGTGCACCAGGGACTGCGGCGAGTAGAAGCCCATCGGCTGGGCATTGAGCAGGGCCGCGCAGAACGCGGCCGGGTAGTGCCGCTTGAGCCAGGACGACGCGTAGACGAGCAGCGCGAACGAGATCGAGTGCGACTCGGCGAAGCCGAACGCGGCGAAGGCCCGGATGCGCTCGTAGATCGTGTCGGCGACCTCACCGGTGATGCCGTTGCCGGCCATGCCGTCGTAGAGCCGGATGCGCATCGCCTCGATCTTGTCCTTGCCGCGCTTGGAACCCATGGCCCGGCGCAGCTTGTCGGCCTCGGCCGGGCTGAAGTCCGCGACGCCGACCGCGATCTGCATCAGCTGTTCCTGGAACAGCGGGATGCCGTACGTCCGCTTGAGTGCCGGTTCGAGCTTGGGGTGCGGGTAGCTGACCGGCTCGTCGCCGTTCTTGCGGCGGATGAAGGGGTGGACGGAGTCACCCTGGATGGGGCCGGGCCGGATGAGCGCGACCTCGCAGGCAAGATCGTAGAAGCAGTCGGGCTTCAGGCGTGGCAGCGTGGCCATCTGGGCGCGCGACTCGACCTGGAACACGCCCACCGAGTCGGCCCGCTGCAGCATCTCGTAGACGCACCGCGCCTCCTTGGGCAGCGTCGCCAGCTCGTAGGTGACGCCGTGGTGCTCCGCGATCAGCTCGAAGCAGTACTGCAGCGCCGAGAGCATGCCGAGCCCGAGCAGGTCGAACTTCACCAGCCCGATCTGCGCGCAGTCGTCCTTGTCCCACTGGAGCACCGTGCGGTTGGGCATCCGCCCCCACTCGACGGGGCAGACCTCGATGACCGGTCGGTCGCACATGACCATCCCGCCGGAGTGGATGCCGAGGTGGCGCGGGGCGTCCTGCAGTTCGGCGGCCAGCTGCACCACCAGGGGCGGGACGTCGGCCAGTTCCTGCTCGGTGGTCTGGTAGCCCTGCTCGATCTCCTTGCTCCACGCGTCCTGCTGGCCGGCGGAGTAACCCAGCGCCTTGGCGACGTCGCGGACCGCCGACTTGGGCCGGTAGGTGATGACGTTCGCGACCTGCGCGGCGTGCTCGCGGCCGTGCAGCTCGTAGACGTACTGGATGGCCTGCTCGCGGCGGTCGGACTCGATGTCGAGGTCGATGTCCGGCGGTTCGCCGCGTTCGGGCGCGAGGAAGCGCTCGAACATCAACTCGTAGAAGACGGGGTCGACGGCGGTGATCTGCAGCGCGTAGCAGACCGCGGAGTTCGCTGCGCTGCCCCGGCCCTGGCACAGGATGCCCTGCTCGCGGCAGAAGCGGGCGATGTCCCAGACGACGAGGAAGTAGCCGGGGAAGTGCAGCTCCTCGATGATCTCGAGTTCGTGCTCGATGATCGCCCGCGCCTTCTCGGCGTGCTTGGTGTGCGCGAAGCGCGTCGCGAAGCCTTGCTCGGTCAGGCGGCGCAGGTAGCCCATCTCGTCCAGGCCGTCGGGGCAGGGGAAGGGTGGCAGGTCGGGGGCGAT
Source organism: uncultured Jatrophihabitantaceae bacterium (assembly GCA_964658365.1). Lineage (GTDB taxonomy): Bacteria > Actinomycetota > Actinomycetes > Mycobacteriales > Jatrophihabitantaceae > Jatrophihabitans. Next base: position 1,673 of record CAZZZE010000005.1, on the reverse strand, counting down.
GAGCTGCAGCGAGAAACTGATCTCGGTGCCCAGCCATGCCGCGTTGGCCACCGCGTCGGGCCACCGGGCGAAACGCCGCGCCATCTCCTCGCCCGAGCGCAGGTGCTGACCCGACCAGGCCGGCAGCCAGCCGTCGATGTCGTCCAGGCTGCTGCGCGCACGGACCGCAGCCATGGCCGTGGCCAGCGGCCGGCGCGCCGGGCCGTGGTAGTGCGCGGCGGTGCTGGCGATCAGGGGTAGGTCGAATTCCTGCGCGAGGGCGGCCAGGACCTCGTAGCGCTCGTCGGCGAGGGGATCGAGTTCGTGGATGAGCTCGACGGCGACGTTGTCGCCGCCGAAGTGCGCGACGAGCTCGTCGAGCGCGCGCCGGGCACCGGCGACCCCGCCGGCGTCGAGTGCCTGGCGCACCGCGCCCTTGCGGCAGCCGGTGAGCACCAGCCAGTGCCCGTCCGCCTCGGCGCCGAGGGCCTCGAGGTCGTCGTAGAGCGGGCGGCCCTTGTTGCCGCCACGCAGGTGCGCGCGCCCGATCGTGCGCGACAGCCGGGCGTAGCCCTCGGGGTCGCGGGCCAGGACGAGGAGGTGCTGGCCGGGCGGGTCGGGGACGCCGACGCGGGCGGCCACCGCGCGTTCGGACTGCGTGGGTGGCAGCGGGACGTCGAGCGAGAGCTCGGCACCGAACCCGGTGGGCAACCCCAGGTTCTCGGCCGCTTCGGAGAAGCGGACCAGGCCGTAGACGCCGTCGTGGTCGGTGAGGGTGAGCGACTGCAGCCCGAGCCGGACCGCCTCCTCGACGAGTTCCTCGGGCGAGGACGCGCCGTCGAGGAAGCTGAAGGACGAGTGCGTATGCAGCTCGGCGAACGGCACCTGCGTGCGTATTCGCTCCAGCGGCGGTGGCTCGTAGGCGTCACGCTTGCGCGACCACGCGGGGGAGTCGCCGCCGTCGCCCTTCTCGTGCCGCCCGGGGAATGGCCCACGGGTGCCCTGCCCCGGCGGGGCGGGGCGGCCGGACAGCCGCCGCTCGAGTTCCCGCCACGGGATCTCCGGATTTTCCCACCCCACATCCTGAAGATTAGAACATCAGTTCGTAGTTGGCGACCTGGTCGTCTTGAGCGAGGCAGCTGATTCGGGTGCATAGTGGCGCTTCTAGCGCCATAATGGCGCTATGCCCAGTGTGCAGATCAAAGACGTTCCCGAAGAAACCCACGCGGTGCTGCGACAACGAGCCGCAGCCGCCCACCAGTCCTTGCAGGAATACTTGCGCGCTCGGCTCATCGCCGAGGCGACTCAACCGACGCTCGAGGAAGTGCTCGATCGCGCCGGCGGTCGTTCCGGAGGATCAGTGCCGATGACGGTCGCTGTCGCAGCTCTGCGGGAGGACCGTGCTCGTCGTTGACGCCAGCGTCCTTGTCGTGGCCCTCGCCGATGACGGCCCTGATGGAGACCGAGTTCGGCAACGACTTCGCGGTGAGCGTCTGGCGGCGCCGGAGTTGATCGACCTGGAGGTCGGCTCGGTACTGCGGCGACAGAACCGAACCGGGCAGATCGACGATCGGCGTGCCGGGATGGCCATGAACGATCTTGCGGCGATCCCAGTGCAACGGGCCCGTCACAGTAATTTGCTCGGACGCTGCTGGGAGCTTCGCCAGAACCTCACGGTCTACGACGCCGCCTAC
>CAZZZE010000004.1:3520-26219 GCA_964658365.1 uncultured Jatrophihabitantaceae bacterium | reverse complement strand
ACGGCCAGGTAGCTCAGTTGGTACGAGCGACCGCCTGAAAAGCGGTAGGTCGGCGGTTCGACCCCGCCCCTGGCCACCAACGACGCCGGCTCGCGTCGTGCGCACCGGCGAACGCCGGCTGCACTTCACGTGGTCGGCGAGCCGTCAGGCGCTGTGCGCGGCGTAGACGGCGTCGAAGGCCGACGCCAGCTTCGGCCGCTTGGCCAGAACAGGCTTGAGCTTGTCGTACTCGACCCGCAGGCCCGCCACGCGGCTGGCCGAGGTCACGGTTGCCTTGCGCTGGCCGCCCTTGAGCAGAGCCATCTCACCGACCAGGTCACCGACGCCGATGGTCGCGATCTCCTCGCGCTGGTGGAAGACGCGAGCCTCGCCCTCGGTGAGGACGTAGACCGCATCGGCCGGGATGCCCTCCTGCACGAGCGGCCAGCCCGCCGGCAGGCTGAACGGCCCGCCGGCCTCGACGAGCGCCTCGATGTCGGCCTTGTCGCAGTCTGCGAAGGTCTCGTACCCGCGCAGTGCCGAGATCAGCTCACGCTTGTCGTTGGCCATGTCCACCTCACGTCGTCGTGGTGCGCCGCGCGCCCGCCTGCTGACTGGCAGCAGCCTAGAGCGGAGCGCCGGCGGGCGCACCGCGAGGCGTCAGGCGTCGCGCGGCGCCGTCGGCGGCGGGGTCGACGACGTCGGCTCGCCGACGCCGCTACCGCTGCCGACCGCAAGAGGGTGCCCGGCGCTGTCATCGATGCCCGCCCCGTTGGCCCGGGCAGCGGCCGCCGCGGCAACCGCCTGCTGCCCGCTCACCGTCCGCAGCGGGATCTCCTTCTGGAACAGCGAGAGCACGAAGGCCAGGATCAGCACGCAGCCGCCGACCAGGAACACCAGGTCCATCGAGTCGGAGAACCCGACCCGGAACGGGTGGGCGAGAATGGCGTCCAGCGACTTGAGGAAGTCGGTGTTGTTCAGGTCGCCGCCACCGGAGACCTTCGCGAGCTGGTCGGGATGGGCCTTCGCGGCGGCTTGGAACTCGGGTGTCTTGGCGGCGCTCGTGTAGGCCGAGCTGATCTTCGACCCGGCGCTGGAGAACAGGATCGACAGGAAGATCGCGGTACCCAGCGTGGCGCCTATCTGCCGGAAGAAGGTGGCCGACGAGGTCGCCACTCCCATGTCCCGCGCCTCGACGGAGTTCTGCATCGCCAGCACGAGGGTCTGCATGCTCAGGCCCAGACCCGCGCCGAACGCGAGCATGCACAGGTCGGTCTGCCAGAGCGGGGTGTCGGCGCCGATCTGGGTCATCGCGAACAGCGCGCCCACGAGCAGCACCGAACCGATGATCGGGAAGATCCGGTAGTGCCCGGTCCGGGAGGTGACCTGGCCGGCAACGAGCGAGAACAGCATGACGCCGAGCATCAGCGGCACGAGCAACAGACCCGACTTGGTGGGTGAGGCGCCCTTGACGATCTGCAGGTAGAGCGGCAGCGCGGACAACGCGCCGAACATGCCCATGCCGATGATCGCGTTCTGCACGGAACCGAGCGCGAAGGTGCGCCCGCGGAACAGCCGGATCGGGATCAGCGCGTCGTCGCCCACGCGGCCCTCGACCCAGACGAACAGGGCGATACCGAAAGCGCCCACCAGATAGCAGGCCAGCGCCCCGGGGGAGCCCCAGCCCCACGTGCGACCCTGCTCGGCGATGATCAGCAGCGGCACCAGCCCGACGACGAGCGCACCCGCGCCGTTCCAGTCGATGCGATGCTCGCGCGGCGTGTGGTCGAGCTTGAGAACGGCCTGCACGACGACGAGGGCGAAGATGCCGACCGGGACGTTGATGTAGAAGATCCAGCGCCAGCCGGTGACGCCGAGGATGCTGGCGCGGCCGGCGAAGAAGCCGCCGACCACGGGGCCGAGAACCGAGGACGTCGCAAACACGGCCATGAAGTAGCCCTGGTAGCGGGCGCGCTCACGCGGCGGGATGATGTCGCCGATGATCGCCAGAGCCAGCGACATCAGGCCGCCGGCGCCGAGGCCCTGGAAGGCGCGGAAGCCGGCCAGCATGTACATCGACTGGGCCAGACCGCACAGCGCCGAGCCGACGATGAACAGGGTGATCGCGATCATGAACAGCGGCTTGCGGCCGTAGATGTCGGACAGCTTGCCGTAGAGCGGGGTGGTGATCGTCGAGGTCACCAGGAACGCCGTGGTGACCCACGCCTGCACCGACAGCCCGTTGAGGTCGTCACCGATGGTGCGGATGGCGGTGGCCACGATCGTCTGGTCGAGGGCGGCCAGGAACATGCCGAGCATCAGCCCGGACAGGATGGTCAGGATCTGCTTGTGGCTCAGCCCGCCGTTGTTGGCCGGCACGTCAACGCTGAGCGGCTCGGATGCGATCGTTGACATCAGTTGCGTCCTCCTGAGCGGGTGGCGCCGCGCGTGAGGCGCTCGCTCATCCTGCGGTTGTTAGTGGTGTCGTAGTCGGCGCTGAAGCGACGCAGCATCGCCGCGAACTGGTCGAGTTCGTCGTCGGTCCAGGTGTCGAGTGAGGCCGCGTAGTGCTCCAGGCGCAGCTTGTCCTGCGCGGCGAGCACCTCGAGCGCCCGGTCGGTGAGCACGAGCAGCGCGGCGCGGCCGTCCTCGGGGTCGGCTCGGCGCTCGAGCAGCCCGTGCTTGACCAGCGAGGCGACCTGCCGGCTCACCGTGGACGGATCGGAGCGAACCGCCTCGGCCAGCGCGCCGGCCCGGATCGGGCCCTCGACACGGAGGGCCCGCAACAGGATGTGCGCCGACCACTCCACCTCGCTGTCGCCGACGGCCAGCATCTGGCTGCGCGCCTTGACGAAGGTCTGCATGAGCACGGTGAAGCTGTCGGCGACCTGCTCGATGCTCGGCCGGGTACCAGCGCTCGAGCGCTCGGCGAGTTCGGTCATCGGAAAAAGTCCTCGGCAATGTGTGCTGGACGGATAGTTGCTCGATACAAGCATCTACCCTGACCTGGCTATTCCGCAACCGGATTCCTTGCCCGTTCTCAGGCGTGCCGGGTAGCCGCGGCCGCCTCCAGCCCGAGGATCTCGAGGGCCTGGGTACGCATCTCGACCTTGCGCACCTTTCCGGTGATCGTCATCGGGAAGTCGTCGACGACGTGGACGTAGCGCGGGATCTTGTAGCGGGCCAGCTTGCCGTCGCAGAACCCGCGCAGCGTCTCGGCGGTGAGGATCGGCGCGCCGTCGCGCAGCCGCACCCAGGCCATGAGCTCCTCGCCGTACCGCTCGTCAGGGACGCCGATTACCTGTGCGTCGACGATGTCGGGGTGGGTGTAGAGGAATTCCTCGATCTCGCGCGGGTACACGTTCTCGCCGCCACGGATCACCATGTCCTTGATGCGTCCGACGATGGAGAGGTAGCCGTCGGCGTCCATGACCGCGAGGTCGCCGGTGTGCATCCAGCCCTGGCGCAGCACCTCGGCCGTCTTCTCGGGCTCGTTCCAGTACCCGATCATGACGGAGTAGGCGCGCGTGCACAGCTCGCCGGTTTCGCCCCGCGCTACGGGCAGGTGGGTCTCGGGGTCGACGACCATCACCTCGACGTGCGGGTGCACCCGCCCCACCGTGGCGGTGCGGCGGTCGAGGGAGTCGTCCTTGCGGGTCTGCGTCGACACCGGCGAGGTCTCGGTCATGCCGTAGCAGATGGCCACCTCGTCCATGTGCATCTCGCTGATGACCCGCTTCATGACCTCGACGGGGCACGGCGAGCCGGCCATGCAACCCGTGCGCAGGCTGGACAGGTCGTAGTCGGCGAAGTCCGGCAGCGCCAGCTCGGCGATGAACATGGTGGGCACCCCGTAGAGCGAGGTGCACCGCTCGTCCTGGACGGCCCGCAGGGTCGCCGCGGGGTCGAAGCCGGGCGCCGGAACGACGATGCACGACCCGTGGCTGGTGGCGGCGAGATTGCCGATCACCATGCCGAAGCAGTGGTAGAAGGGCACCGGGACGCAGATGCGGTCGGCGTCGGTGTAGCCCATCAGCTCGCCGATGAAGAAGCCGTTGTTCAGGATGTTGTGGTGCGACAGCGTCGCACCCTTGGGAAAGCCGGTGGTGCCGGACGTGTACTGGATGTTGATCGCGTCGTCGAAGCTCAACGTCGCCGCCCGCTCGGCGAGCCGTTCGTCGGGCACGTCGCGCCCGTCGGCCAGCAGCGCGTCCCAGCTCGGGTCGTCGAGGTAGACGACGTCACGCAGGTCGGGCAGCCCGGGCCGGACCTGTTCGACCATGTCGCGGTACCGGCTGGTCCTGAAGGCCGTCGCCGAGAGCAGCATGCTGACGCCCGCGTGCTCGAGCACGAACGCCACCTCGTGGGTGCGGTAGCTGGGGTTGATGTTGACGAGGATGGCGCCGATGCGCGCGGTGGCGTACTGGGTTACGAACCAGGGCGCGCAGTTCGGCGCCCAGATGCCGACCCGGTCGCCACGCTCGACCCCCCGGGCGAGCAGCCCCCGGGCGAGTTCGTCGACGATCGCGTCGAGTTCGGCGTAGGTGTAGCGCACCCTGCCGGCGACGTCGACAAGCACCTCGTGGTGGGGGAAGCGCGCGACCGCCAGGCGCAGGTTGGCGTCGATGGTCTGGCCGAGCAGCGGCGTCTCGGACGGTCCGCTGGCGTAGGACAGGGCGGTGGATGGGAGTGGTGTGCTCACCCACCTCAGCCTAGGTGCGCTGCGTCACAGTGTCAGTCACAGCGTCACCAGCCGTCGTCCCGCCGCCGCCTAAACACACGAACGCCGCACCTGGGACCCGGTTGGGTCCAAGGTGCGGCATGGGTGTCGCGAGCGGGCGTTCAGGCCTCGATCGAGGCGGTGTTGCCGTCGAGCAGCGAACGAACCTCGGCCTCGCGGTACCGGCGGTGACCGCCCAGTGTGCGGATCGAGGTGAGCTTGCCGGCCTTGGCCCAACGCGTGACCGTCTTCGGGTCGACGCGGAACAGCGTCGCGACCTCGGACGGGGTGAGCAGAGCTTCGGTGTCGGGCCGATGGCGGACCGTGGTCATGGTTCGTGCCACCCTTCTGGGGATTAATCACGCGGAGTCCTGTTCCACGCGAACACACCAAGTATGCATAAGGTGAAGCCACGCGCCCATAGCTGTGCGTTCAACTGTCTACTTTGTGCCAGGCAGGAAGTCACAGTCCGAATACTTGATGGGATTAAACGGACCTTTGGCGTCACTTTAGGACACCGCCGCACCCCGACGTCCCTCCGTCCCGCGTCACTTATTCGCGCGGTACGCTGGCCTCACGAGATGGCAAATTTCCCGGTTCCGCCCGCTAACCCTCTTCTCAGCGGCCGACAGCCGGATGAGCGCGCGAGCGAGGGGGTCTAGCCATGGGGCGAGGCCGGGCGAAGGCCAAACAGCAAAAAGTGGCCCGAGAGCTGAAATACAACACGCATTTTACGGATCTCGATTCGCTGCAGCGAGAGCTCGGGACTTCGGACCCTGGCGGTCGAGTGCCCGCCCAGGAGGCGGAGGCCGACGAGGACGGCTATGAGGACTGGACCGGCACCGAGCGCTGAACCCGCTCGCCGGCGCCGGGATCACCGCATTCGCCTCCACGCGGGAGCTGATTCTCCCCGTACCGACCTGGTCAATGCACGACGCGCGGTTTAATTCCTGACTGGCACGCGAACACCGAGTCGAGGGCCGATCAGCGCCAGTCGGCGGCCGGCCCGGCGTAGTTGGCGTGCAAGATCGCGGCGGGAGACCCTGCGGTCTGCTGCGCCGTCCTGATCTCGCCCAAGCGCCAGGCCGGGACCTCGTGCCGGGCTAGCAGGTCCAGCGCCTGCTGTGCCCGCTCGGGCGGCAGCACCGCGACCATCCCGACGCCCAGGTTGAACGCGAGCTCCAGGTCGGCCCGCGACAGCTCACCGGCCGCGCGGACCAGACCGAACACCGGCTGCGGGCTCCAGGTCGCGCGGTCGACGACCGCCTGCAGCCCGGCAGGCACCACCCGGGCGAGGTTGGCCGCCAGCCCGCCACCGGTGATGTGCGCGAACGTCCGCGCGTCACACTCGGCGGCCAGGGCCAGGCAGTCCAGGGCGTAGATCCGGGTCGGCTCGAGCAGCTCGTCACCGAGGGTCCGGCCGCCAAGCACGTCCGGGGCGGCGTCGAGCGACAGGCCGGCCTGGGTGAACAGCGCGTGCCGCACCAGCGAGTAGCCGTTCGAGTGCAGCCCCGACGAGCCGAGCGCGATCAAAACGTCGCCCGCTCGCACGCGCTCGGGCCCGAGCACCGCGTCGGCGTTGACCACGCCCACCCCGGTGCCGGAGATGTCGTAGTCGTCGACCGCCATGACGCCCGGGTGCTCGGCGGTTTCGCCGCCGACCAGGGCACAGCCGGCCTGGACGCAGCCCTCGGCGATGCCGCCGACGATGGCCGCGATCTTCTCGGGCACCACCATGCCGGTGGCGATGTAGTCCGTCAGCACCAGCGGCTCGGCGCCCACCACGACGAGGTCGTCGACGACCATGGCCACGAGGTCGATGCCGATCGTGTCGTGCCGATCGAGGGCTTGGGCGATAGCCAGCTTGGTGCCGACACCGTCGGTCGAGCTGGCGATCACCGGCTGCGGATACTTGGCGAGGTCGAGGCGGAACAGCCCCGCGAACCCGCCCAGCCCGCCGAGGGACTCGGGGCGGTCGGTGCGCTTGACCGCGGCCTTCATCAGCTCGACGGCCCGCTCACCGGCCTCGATGTCGACGCCGGCCGCGGCGTAACCGCTGCGCGGGGCGTCGCTCATGGACGGGTCAGCGCGTCCTCGGCGGAGTACGCCGAGCTGTGCTCGGGCTCGCGCCCCTGCTGCACGGACTTCTCGATGCCCTCGAGCACGTGCTTGCCGCCCATCGCGTCGGGCAGCTCGATCGGGTAGTGGCCGTCGAAGCACGCGCTGCACAGCCGCGACTTCGGCTGCTCGGTCGCAGCGACCGTGTTCTCGAGCGAGACGTAGCCGAGGGAGTCGGCGCCGATCGAGCGGCGGATGCCCTCGTCGTCCAGGCCGCTGGCCACGAGCTCGGCCCGCGAGGCGAAGTCGATGCCGTAGAAGCACGGCCACTTGACCGGCGGTGCCGAGATGCGGACGTGCACCTCCACCGCGCCGGCCTCGCGCAGCATCCTGATCAGCGCCCGCTGGGTGTTGCCGCGCACGATCGTGTCGTCGACGACGATGAGTCGCTTGCCGCGGATGACGTCGCGCAGCGGGTTGAGCTTGAGCCGGATACCGAGCTGGCGGATCGTCTGCGACGGCTGGATGAACGTGCGCCCGACGTAGGAGTTCTTGACCAGCCCGACGCCGTAGGGGATGCCGGACTCCTCGGCGTAGCCGATCGCCGCCGGGGTACCGGACTCGGGGACGGGGATGACGAGGTCGGCGTCGGCCGGGTGCTGGCGAGCCAGCCGGCGGCCCATCTCGACGCGCGCCGAGTGCACGCTGCGCCCGGAGATGGTCGTGTCGGGCCGTGCCAGGTAGATGTACTCGAAGATGCAGCCCTTGGGATCGGCGTTCGCGAAGTGCTGCGAGCGCAGCCCGTCGGCGTCGATGGCCACCAGCTCGCCGGGTTCGATCTCGCGCACGAAACTGGCGCCGACGATGTCGAGGGCGGCGGTCTCGGACGTGACGACCCAGCCGCGGTCGAGCCGGCCGAGGACGAGCGGCCGGACGCCCTGCGGGTCGCGCGCCGCGTAGAGGGTGTGCTCGTCCATGAAGCACAGCGAGAACGCTCCCCGCAGCTTCGGCAGGACGTCCATGGCCGCCTGCTCGACGCTGACGTCGGGCCGGGCGGCGAGCAACGCGGTGAGCAGCTCGGAGTCGGTGGTCGCGCCCATCGCGCTGCGGATGCCGGCCTCGCGCGCCTCGACTGCGAGCTCGGCGGTGTTGACCAGGTTGCCGTTGTGGCCCAGCGCCAGGCCGGTGCCGGCCGGGGTGGTGCGGAAGCTGGGCTGCGCGTTCTCCCAGGTCGTCGAGCCGGTGGTGGAGTACCGGGTGTGGCCGACGGCGATGTGGCCCTGCAGCGTGGCGAGCGTGGCCTCGTCGAAGACCTGCGAGACGAGCCCGAGGTCCTTGTAGACCACCAGCGAGCTGCCGTCGCTGACTGCAATCCCCGCCGCCTCCTGGCCCCGGTGCTGCAACGCGTACAGCCCGAAGTACGTCAGCTTGGCGACCTGCTCGCCCGGCGCCCAGACCCCGAAGACGCCGCACGCGTCCTGGGGTCCTTTGTCGTCGGGAAGGAGATCGTGGGTCAGTCTTCCGTCGCCTCTGGCCACGCTGTCGAGTGTACGGGCCTCGCGGGGGTGCACGGTGTCGACACCGTGCTGTTCCCGCGGCCTGGGCCGCCCCGAGTGCACGGTGTCGACACCGTGCACGCGGCCGGCACGGGTTCGCCGCCGCCCGGGACCCGCTACGCCAGCAGTGGGAGGTGTTCGGTGAGGTCGGCGCGGTTGCCGCTGGCGCGGACGCTGCCGTCGGCGACCGCGTCGGCGAACGCGCGGCGGCCGGTGGCCAGCCGCAGCCAGGTGACGCCGTCGGTCTCGACGACGTTCGGCGGCGTGCCGCGGGTGTGCCGTGGCCCTGGGATCGCCTGCACGGCGACGAACGGGGGCACCCGGATCTCGACCGAGCGGCCGGGAACCCCCGTGGCCAGCAGCTCGGCCAGCAGGCGGACCGCGTCGGCCAGCGCGGGCCGGGCGAGCGGGCCGGCGGGGTGACCGGTCATGGTGCGGTTCAGGTCGTCGGCGTGGACGACCGCCTCGAGGACGCGGGTGCGGATCCAGTCCAGCGCGGCGATCGGGCCGCGCGGGCCGTCGAGAACGGCCTGGTCGGCCACGCCGTCGGCCGCGGCTCGGACCTCGTCGTCACCGGGGTCCGCGAGCCGCGCGACGAGCTCCGCGCCCGACGAGTTCCCCGCCGCGCGGGCGGTGCTCTCGGCGATCGCGTCGACGGCGCCGCGGTACCGGGCCACGAACCGACCCGCGCCGAGCGGACTCGCTGCGCTGCGGGTGCCCAGGATGCGGACGAGGCCGGCGCGGATCAGCACGAGGTGGCCGACGAGCAGGCGAACGTCCCACCCGGGCAGGGCCGACGGCCGGGCGAACGCCTCGGCCGGCAGCGTGGCCAGCCAGCCGGCCGTGGCCGACGTCTGGGCCAGGTACGCCTCGAGGGCGGGTTGGCTGCGCACGCGTCGCTCAGAGGTCGAAGCGGCGCGGCAAGGTCGAGGTCCACGCCGAGCGCAGCTCGCGCAGGGGGATGCGGAAGAGGTCCTGGACGCCCAGGGTCGGTTCGAGCAGGTCGACCGTGCCGAGCCGCCGGCAGGGCAGCCCGCGGTCGGCGCACAGTGCCACGAAGCGGTCGTGCTCGGCGCGCGCAACGCTGACCAGCACGCGACCGGCCGATTCGCTGAACAGCGACACGAAGGGGTCGTCGCCCTCGGGCAGGGTGATCCGCACGCCGACGTCGCCGAGCAGGCAGCACTCGACCAGCGCCTGCGAGAGTCCGCCGTCGGCGAGGTCGTGCGCGGAGTCGAGCAGCCCCTCGCCCCCGGCCTGGAGCAGGACGTCGGCCAGCAGCTGCTCGCGCGGGAGGTCGACCTGCGGCGGCCGCCCGCCCAGGAAGCCATGCGTGGCGTAGGCCCATTCGGAGCCGCCGAGCTCGTCGCGGGTGTCGCCGAGCAGCAGCACCACGGCGCCGTCGGTGCGGAACGCCTGGCCGATCCGCTTGCTGACGTCGTCGATCACGCCGAGCACGCCGATGACCGGCGTGGGCAGGATCGGGGTGGTGCCGGTCTGGTTGTAGAAGCTGACGTTCCCGCCGGTGACCGGCGTCCCGAGCTCCTGGCAGCCGTCGGCCAGGCCGCGCACCGCCTCCGCGAACTGCCACATGACGCCCGGGTCCTCGGGCGAGCCGAAGTTCAGGCAGTTCGTCACCGCGAGCGGCCGCGCGCCGGTGGTGGCGACGTTGCGGTAGGCCTCGGCCAGGGCCAGCTGCGCGCCGGCGTACGGGTCGAGGCGGGCGAAGCGCGCGTTGCCGTCGGTGGCCAGCGCGAGGCCACGCGGGCTCGAGTCGTCGATGCGGATCATGCCGGCGTCGGCGGGCTGGGCCAGCACCGTGTTGCCGAGCACGTAGCGGTCGTACTGGTCGGTGATCCACGACTTGTCGGCCAGGTTCGGCGAGGCGGCCAGGCGCAGGACGGTCGCGCGCAGTTCGTCGGGCGTACGGGGGCGGGGCAGGCCGGCGCCGTCGTGCTGCATGACCGCGTCCTGGTCCAGCGGGCGTTCGATGGGCCGCTCGTACACCGGGCCGTCGTGGGCGGCGGTCCGTGGCGGCAGGTCGACGATCTGCTCGCCGTGCCAGTACATCCGCAGCCGCCCGGTGTCGGTGACCGTGCCGATGACCGTGGCCAGGACGTCCCATTTGCCGCAGAGCGCGAGGAAGTCGTCGAGCTTCTCGGGCGTGACGACGGCCATCATGCGTTCCTGCGACTCGCTCATGAGGATCTCCTCGGGAGCGAGCGTGTCGTCGCGCAGCGGCGCGAGGTCGAGGTCGACGTCCATGCCGCCGGTGCCGGCTGCGGCGAGCTCGGTCGTGGCGCACGACAGCCCGGCCGCGCCGAGGTCCTGGATGCCGACGACGAGGTCCGCGGCGAAGATCTCCAGGCAGCACTCGATGAGCACCTTCTCGGCGAACGGGTCGCCGACCTGCACCGCGGGCCGTTTGGCGTCGCCGTCGGCGAAGCTGGCACTGGCGAGCACCGAGGCGCCGCCGATGCCGTCGCCGCCGGTGCGGGCGCCGAACAGGACCACCTTGTTGCCGGGCCCGTCGGCCTTGGCCAGCTTGATGCTGTCGGCACGCAGCACCCCGACGCACAGCGCGTTGACCAGCGGGTTGCCGATGTAGCTCTCGTCGAACACCACCTCGCCGCCGACGTTGGGCAGGCCCAGGCAGTTGCCGTAGCCGCCGACGCCGGCCACGACGCCGGGCAGCACCCGGCCGGTGTCGGCGGCGTGCAGCGGGCCGAAGCGCAGGCTGTCGAGGACGGCCACCGGGCGCGCGCCCATGGTCAGGATGTCGCGGACGATGCCGCCCACGCCCGTCGCCGCGCCCTGGTAGGGCTCGACGTAGGACGGGTGGTTGTGCGACTCGATCTTGAAGGTGACCGCCCAGCCGTCGCCGACGTCGACGACGCCCGCGTTCTCGCCCATCCCGACCAGCAGGGCGTCCGTTGCCGGGGCCTTCTCGCCGAACTGGCGCAGATGCACCTTCGAGGACTTGTACGAGCAGTGCTCGCTCCACATCACCGAGTAGATGGCCAGCTCGGAGCTGGTGGGGCGGCGGCCGAGGATCTCGCGGACGCGCTGGTACTCGTCCTCGCGCAGGCCGAGTTCCTTGAACGGCTGGACCTGCTCGGGCGTCTGCCCGGCGAGCTCGACGGTGTCGGTCATGCGGCCGCGGCCGCGAGGGTCTGGGAGAGGAAGAAGCCGAGGCCGTCGGTGCCCGGCCCGGTGAGGTCGTCGATCGCGTGCTCGGGGTGCGGCATGAGCCCGACGACGTTGCCGGCGGCGTTGGTGATGCCGGCGATGTCGCGCCGGCTGCCGTTGGGATTGCGGTCGAGGTAGCGGGCCACCACCCGGCCCTCGGCCTCGAGCTCGTCGAGGGTGCGGGCGTCGGCGGTGTAGCCGCCCTCCATGTTCTTCAGCGGCACGACGATCTGCTCGCCGGGTGCGTACCGGGACGTCCAGGCCGTCGAGGCGTTCTCGATGCGCAGGCGCTGGTCGATGCAGACGAAGCGCTGGGCGGCGTTGCGGATGAGCGCGCCGGGCAGCAGGTGCGCCTCGCAGAGCACCTGGAAGCCGTTGCAGATGCCGAGCACGGGCAGGCCGTCGTGGGCGGCGGCGATCACCGAGTCCATGACCGGCGCGAGGCGGGCGATCGCGCCGCAGCGCAGGTAGTCGCCGTAGGAGAACCCGCCGGGCAGGATGACGGCGTCGACGTCGTGCAGCGCGGGGTCGGCGTGCCAGAGCGGCACCGCCTCACCACCGGCGACGCGCACCGCGCGCTGCGCGTCGCGGTCGTCGAGACTGCCCGGAAAGGTCACCACACCCACACGCAGAGCCACAGGCACAGGTTACCGGGGGACGTCAGCCCCGGTGGATCGTGAAGGTCTCGATGACCGGGTTGGCGAGCAGCGTGTCGGCGAGCCGGGTGAGGCTGTCGTCGTCGAGCGAGTCGTCGACGTCGAGTTCGAAGTGCTTGCCCTGTCGCACGCCGTTGACGCCGGCGATGCCCAGTCGGCCGAGCGCGCCCACGATGGCCTGGCCCTGGGGGTCGAGGATCTCGGGCTTGAGGACGACGTCGACGACCACGCGGGCCACGGGCAACTCCTTCACTCGGGCGCTATTGCCGGCCGAGCCTAGCTGCTGCGCACGGTGGCCAGCGCCGGCGCGAGCTTGGCCAGCTCGTCCAGGACGGCGCTCGCCGACTCGCTGATCTGCTCGGTGGGGTGGAAGCCCTCAGCGTCGATCTTCGCGCGGACCATCGGGATGAGCACGCCCTCGATCGGCACCATGCGAAGCGTGGTGACGACCTCCTTGAGCATGTGGACCGCGCGGGTGCCCGCGGCGATGCCGCCGTAGCTGACGAACGCCACCGGCTTGTAGGCCCACTCGTTGCTCAAGAAGTCGAGGGCGTTCTTCAGCGGCGCGCTGAACCCGTGGTTGTACTCGGGGACGACGAAGACGAACGCGTCGGAGCGGGCGACGATCGCGCTCCAGTCCTTGGTGTGCTGGTGGTCGTACTTGCCGCTGCGCGGGTGCGCGGCCTCGTCGTGGAAGGGCAGGTCGAGGACCTTCAGATCGGTGACCTCGACCTCGAAGCCGCCGTGCTGCTTGGCCTGCTCGGTGAACCAGTCGCCGACCACGGGTCCGATGCGGCCGGGCCGGGTACTGGCGATGATGATCTGCAGCAGCATGGGGACTCCGAGTTCAAGGTTGACGTGTCAACCTCGACTGTACTACGCGGGCCCGGGCCAGTCGGCGAAGTCCAGGCCGGTCAGCCGCTCGTAGGCCTCGACGTAGCGCGCGCGGGTGGCCGCCGCGATCTCGTCGGGCAGCGGTGGGGGCGGCGTGCCGCCGTGGCGGTCCCAGCCGGACTCCGGGGACAGCAGCCAGTTGCGGACGTACTGCTTGTCGAAGCTGGCCTGGGCGCGGCCGGGGCGCCACTCGTCGGCGGGCCAGAAGCGCGACGAATCGGGCGTCAGCACCTCGTCACCGAGCACGAGGGGTCCGTCGGGGCTGGTGCGCCCGAACTCGAACTTGGTGTCGGCCAGGATGATGCCGCGCTCGCGGGCGATGGCAGCGGCCGCGGCGTAGAGGCGCAGCGTGGTGTCGCGCAGCTCGGCGGCGGTGCCGGCGCCGACCTGCGCGGCCACCGCGTCGTAGCTGACGTTCTCGTCGTGCTCGCCCAGCGCGGCCTTGCTGGCCGGCGTGAAGATCGGCTCGGGCAGCCGGTCGCCGTCGACCAGCCCGGCGGGCAACGGAACGCCGCAGACCGTGCCGCCGGCGCGGTAGTCGAGCAGGCCGGAACCGGTGAGGTATCCGCGGGCCACGGCCTCGACCGGGATCATCTGCAGGGGCTGGCAGACGATCGCCCGGCCGCGCCACTCGACGGGGATGACCGGATCGTCGACGCTGCGCAGGTGGTTGGCCACGACGCCGGCCAGCCGGGCGAACCACCAGACCGACATGGCGGTGAGGATGCGGCCCTTGTCGGGGATCGGGGTGTCGAGGATGTGGTCGAAGGCCGACATGCGGTCGCTGGCCACCATGACCAGGCGGCCGTCGTCGGTCCGGTACAGGTCACGCACCTTGCCGCTGTGGACGTGCGTCAGGCCGTCGCTCGCTGTGGTCACCCTGCGATCCTTGCAGAGGCGCCGCCTAGTACCACCAGTCGGCGGGGCGGGCGTGGGAAGGCGTCGAGGCGGCGACGGGGGCGGCGACGGCGGGCAGGGCCGTGGCCGCGACCCCGATACCGGTCAGGACGGCGACGATGGCCATCCACCGGGCGATGAGCGTGCGCATGATCGTGCCTTTCGCGTTGTCGACGGCGGCGCGCCGCACTGCGTCCTCGGCCGAACCGGGGACGGCAGCATCACCGCCTAGGATCATGGCCCAGGCCGTTACTGGCAAGTCAAGGATCGAGTCCGAGCCCATGAACGATTTCGGCGAGCTGGTCGAGTTCGACATCGCGCTGTACCGCGCGGTGCTCGCCGAGCCGCATCGAGTCATCGGCGGGTACGCCGAGCAGCTGGCCACGACGTCGGACGAGATCGACAAGGCCGTCGCCCGGCTCGGCGAGATGGGCCTGTTGCGCACCGACGCCGCCGACCGGCTCAGCGCGATCAGCCCCATGCTGGCCGAGGCGACGGTGCTGGGCGCCGAGGACCTCGAGCTGGCGGCCCGCCGCGCCGCGGTCGAGCAGCGGCGCGACTCGATCCGTCAGCTCATCCCGGACTGGAACAGCGCGCTGTCCGAGCGCGTCAGCGACGGATCGGTCGACGTCATCTCCGACCCGACCGCGATGGCCAACGTGTTCATGCACTACGCCGAGGCCTGCCGCGAGGAACTGCTCTCGATCGCACCGGGACGGATGGCCGCCACGCGCATCGACGGGCGCACCCGGATGGCGAACGTCTACTCCTCCCGGCGCGGGATCAAGACCCGCGCCATCTACCAGTACGTCGCGCTGCGTGACCGGGCCACCCGCTCCTACCTCAACGAGCTCGCCCAGAACGGCGCGCGGGTGCGGCTCACGCCGTCGGTGCCCGGCCGTGGCCTGGTCATCGACCGCGAGGTCGCCCTGCTGCCGATCCCTACCGAGGAGTCCGGCGGCACCCGGCTGGCCGTGGTCCGCGAACGCAACGTCATTGCCTGGGTGATCGCCACCTTCGAGCAGCTGTGGGCCGAGGCCGAGCCGCTCGACGAGGTCATGCACAACGAACACAGCGAGCACGGCGACCCCGCCGAACTCGACCAGACCCGCGCCGCGATCCTGCGCCTGATGGCCGAGGGCGAGAAGGACGAGGCGATCTCGCGCCGGCTGTCGATCTCGGTGCGCACGTGTCGCCGGCACATCGCCGACTACATGCTCCAGGTCGGGGCGTCCAGCCGCTTCCAGGCCGGCGTCATCGCCGCCCGCGCCGGGCATACCGACGCGCCGACGCCGGCCGACGGCTGACTCTCTCCCGGTACGCGGAGCGGAGGTCACGCGCCGGTGTAGTAGCCGTCCGCGACCTCGAGCGCCTCGTCCAGGATGGCCAGCCCCTCGTGCAGCTCGTCGGCCGTGACCGTGCAGGGCGGCACCACGTGGGTGCGGTTGAAGTGGACGAACGGCCACAGCCCGCGTTCCTTGCAGGCCGCGGCAAAGGCATTCATCGGCGCCGCCGCCTCGCCGGCGGCGTTGAACGGGACGAGCGGTTCGTGGGTGGCGCGGTCGCGGACGAGCTCGAGCGCCCAGAACATCCCGAGACCGCGCACCTCGCCGACCGACGGGTGCTTGGCGGCGATCTTGGCCAGCTCGGGTTCGACGACGTCCTCGCCCAGCGTCCGCACGTTCTCGAGGATCTTCTCGTCGCGGAAGATCGTCATCGACGCGACCGCCGTCGCGCAGGCCAGCGGGTGGCCGGAGTAGGTGAGCCCACCCGGGTAGGCGCGGCGCGCGAACGTCTCGGCGATCTCGTCGGAGATGACCACGCCGCCGAGCGGGACGTAACCCGAGTTGATGCCCTTGGCGAAGGTGATCAGGTCGGGCTCGACGTTCCAGTGATCGACCGCCCACCACTCGCCGCAGCGGCCCATGCCGGCCATGACCTCGTCGCTGATCATGAGGATGCCGGTGTCGTCACAGATCTGCCGCACGCCCTCGAGGTAGCCCGGCGGCGGCACGAGGATGCCGTTGGTACCGACGACCGGCTCGAGGATGATCGCAGCGATGGTCTGCGCGCCCTCGACCATGATCGTCTCGCGCAGGTGCTGCAACGCGCGCTCCGTCTCCTGCTCGGGGGAGTCGGAGTGGAACGGCGAGCGGTACGGGTAGGGCCCCCAGTAGTGCACGACGCCGGGGATGGCGCCGGGCTCGCTGCCCCAGCGTCGGGGGTCGCCGGTGAGCGCGATCGAGGCGTGCGTCGCGCCGTGGTAACTGCGGTACGCGGCGAGGATCTTGCTGCGTCCGGTGTGCAGGCGGGCCAGGCGAATGGCGTTCTCGTTGGCCTCGGCCCCGGCATTGGTGAAGAACACCTGGTTGAGCGCCGGCGGTGAGACCTCGGCGACCAACCGGGCGGCCTCGCTGCGCGCGTCGTTGGCGAAGGCCGGCGAGATCGTCGTGAACCGCTGCGCGTACTCGGCGATCGCGGCGATCATCCGCGGGTGCGAGTAGCCGATGTTGACGTTGACCAGCTGGCTGGAGAAGTCGAGGTAGCGTCGGCCCTCGTAGTCGGTGAAGTACGAGCCCTGCGCGCTGGCGATGGGCAGCGGGTCGATGAGGGCCTGCGCCGACCAGGAGTGGAAGACGTGCGTGCGGTCCAGCAGGCGGACGCTGGCGTCGTCGCGGGGCAGGCCGGCGAGGTCGGACATGGCTGTTCCTCCGAACGATCCTCTGTGGGCGGGTGCACCGACCCTGCCACGTCTGCGTTGCCCGCGGCACACCCGTCAGGAGGTTGCTCCGTCGGTTCGTCGGTGCTCAGCGTGCGGACGGGGCCGTACGCCGCCACGGCCGGACCCGCTCGATCTGCGCGGCCAGGGCGAGCAGCTGCGCCTCGGCGCCGGGTCTGCCGACGAGCTGGACGGCCAGCGGCAGGCCGTCGCGGTCGAGGCCCGCGGGCACCGTCATGGCCGGCCAGCCGGCCAGGTTCCACGGCGCGGCGAACGGGGCGTACCGCGAGTTGGACCACACGTTGGTCAGCCAGCCTCGTTCGGCCCACGCGCGGGCCGGCGGCGGTTGCCGGGCCAGCGCCGGCGTAAGCAGCACGTCGTGTTCAGCGAAGAACCGCTCGGCCCGGTGCCGCCAACGGCGCCGGCCCCGCTCGTGCGGGAAGCCCAGGGCCAGTGCCGCCCGCCCGGCGGCGGCGTGCCGGGCGGTGCGCACGGCCAGCCGCGCGCGGTCGCGGGTGAGGCGGGCGTCGAGTTCGGTGCCGGCCGTCCAGCGCACGACCTCCGACAAGGCGAGCACCTGCCCGTACGGGGGGTCGGCGGCCTCGACGCGGTGGCCCTCGCCGTGCACCACCTCGCCGATCAGCCGGGTGACGTCCCGCCACTCGGCGGTGAGCGGCGTCGCGGTCATCGGCACGGTGATCGAGACGGCAACCCGCAGGCGGCCGGGATCGGCCGGCGTGGCCAGGCCCGGACGATCGGCGAGCACCGAAAGCATGAGCGCTGCATCGGCGACCGTCGTCGTGAGCGGCCCGTTCTCTGCCATCTCGAACCACCCGCTGCCGAGATCGCGCGGTACGACTCCGGCGCCGGGCTTGATGCCGACCAGCCCGCAGCACGCCGCCGGGATGCGGATCGAGCCCATGCCGTCGTTGCCGTGGGCCACCGGCACCGCGCCGGCCGCGACCGCGGCGGCCGAGCCGCCCGAGGAGCCACCCGGCGTCCGCTCGGGGTCCCACGGGTTGCGGGTGATGCCGAACGCCGAGTCGGTGGTGCCGAACACGCACAGCTCGGGCACCCGGGTGATGCCGACGACCACGGCGCCGGCGGCGCGAAGCCGCCGCACGACCTCGTGGTCGGCCGGTTGCGGGGCGTCGTCGGTGGCGAGTGATCCGTTGCGACGCGGCTCGCCGGCCACCGCGACGTTGTCCTTGATCCCGATCGGCACGCCGGCCAGCGGCAACGTCCCGCGGTCGGGACGGGCGTCGACGGCGTCGGCCTCGCGCAGGGCGGCGAACACCCGCACCCGCTGCCAGGCGTTGAAGTGTGCGGTGTCCTCGATGCGCGACAGGCTCCGCTCCACCACGGCGCGTGCCGTCGTGCGGCCGGCCCGCACGTCGGCGGCGGTCTGGACGGCCGTCACCGGCGACGTGGGAGCCACCGCGCCAGGCTAGGCGCTCACCGCAGTTGCGCCTGCGTCAGCACTCTAAGCAGCACGGCGCTGCGGCCCGCGCCGGCCGTCGATGCCGCCGAGCGCGCCAGGGGGTTCGGCTTCGGCACCGGCGGGCAGACCTTGTCGGAGCGGTTCCCGCTGCGCCGGGCGGGGGTGACGCCGGTGGCCAGGTAGGTGGCGATCGCGTTGTCGGTGCACGAGACGCCGCTGAGCGACCCGGCGTGCGTGGTGCCGTCGCGTCCCTCGATCAGCGACGCGCCCTTGAACAACGTGCGGACGTAGAGGCTGCCCTCGTACGGCGTGGCCGGGTCGTAGGTCTCGTCGATCATCAGGATCTTGGCGTGCACGTTGCGCCCGGAGACGGTGAACGGATGCACGCGCGTCGGGAAGTGCCAGTAGGCGCACGGGCCGTTGAACCAGGCGTTCGCCCAGGTCAGGTAGTAGTTCTTCGTGTTCAGGCGCCGGCTGTCGGCGTCGAGCCGGCTCTGGCTGCGCGGCCACTGCGCGTCGGTGCACTGGGTGCCCAGGTACAGCGCGTACTCGTTGTCGCCGCCGGCCGACGTCGGGTTCGCCGCCTTGTACAGCGCGATGAGCGGCTTGGCGTTGTGGTGGTTGACGTAGGCCGAGTACGCCTCGGCGATGTCCTCCCACCCGTAGACGTAGTAGCCGGCCGAGGTGAAGTCGTCGATCAGCTCGTCGCCGCCGAGCACACCGCGTGCGGCATGCCGGTTCAACGCGGCGATGGTGGCCAGGTACTTGGCGCGGACCGCCTTGTAGGTCCGACCGACGTGGTAGACGCTGTGGTACTTCGCCAGCCAGTGCAGGTAGACCGTGAACGTCTTCTGGAACGCGACGTCCTGGGCGAGATTGCCGCGGTACCAGACCGAGCGCGGGTCGACCGTGCTGTCGAGGACGAAGCGGCGCACCCGGCTGGGGTGCAGCGTGGCGTAGACCGCGCCGAGGTAGGTGCCGTAGGAGAAGCCGTAGTAGTTGATCTGCCGGCGGCCGATCGCGCGACGCAGGCTCTCCATGTCGGTGGCGGTGTCGGTCGTCGTGACGTGGTTGAACAGGGCGTGCCCGCGCGTCGTCGAGCACTTCGCGGCGTAGGCCTTCGAGCGCGTGATCCACGCCCGGTAGGCGGCCGAGGTGATCGGCTCGTAGGGCGGCCGGTCGCCCTTGAAGAACTTCGCGTTGCACGACAGCGACGGGATGCTGTCGCCGACCCCGCGGGGGTCGAAGCCGTACCAGTCGTAGTCGTCGCCGACGTGCCGCGGCACCAGCGGGGCGATGGCGATCAGGCCGAGGCCCGAGCCGCCGGGTCCGCCGGGATTGGTGAACATCGCGCCCTGGTAGTTCGCCGGTGAGCTCTTGTGCAGCAGCCGCGACACCGCGATCTCGATCTTCCTTCCGTTCGGGAAGGCGTAGTCCATGGGCACGACCAGGTAGCCGCATTGCGCGCCGAGCGCCCGCAGGTCGGGGTCGCTGCAGGAGTGCCAGGTGATGGGCGGCGGGGTGTAGCCGGCCGACGCCCGGACCGCCCGCGCGGCGGGTCGTGCTCGGGCCGCGGCGGGCACCGCCGCCAGCGCGACCACTGCGATGCACGTGGACAGGATTGCGATCACTCTGCGCACCGGGGCTCCTCGGTTGTGCGTGAGATGTGAGCGTGACGTGCGCCGGCTCGGTGGGCAAGAGGCGCGCCGAAACAGGTTGTCGAAGACGGCCGTCGGGGTGAAGCGATTCATCGTGAAGGATCGAGAAGCTCGACGCCCGACCGGCTTTGCGGAGTGCTCGCGGTGAGCAACACTGGACGTGCAGTACGAGGACGGCCGCACCATGGCCGCCCCCGCACCGACCCGCGGTCGCACCCAGTGCGGCCGGTCCGGACCTGGAGGGGGCGCAGCATGAGCGCCGAATTGTTCTCCGTCGCGGCGTGCCCCGCGACCTGCACCGACGACGACCCGCTGCACCTCAGCGCCGACCCGGCGGCCGCCGCCCGGGCCCACGTCGCCGGCGCCGCGCTGACCGACACGCCGGCCGGCTCGGGGCTGGTGGGTCTCGAGCTCGAGATGCATCTCGTCGACCTCCACACGCCTGCGCAGCGTCCGCGGTGGGAGCGGATCGAGGACGTTGTGGCCGGGTTGCCGGTCATGCCGTCGGGCAGCAGCGTGACGCTCGAACCCGGCGGGCAGATCGAGCTCTCGACGCCGCCGGTGCGTGGGATCGCTGGCTCGGTCGCCGGCCTCGCCGCCGACCGCGCCGTCCTGCGCGACGCCCTGCGCGAGGTCGGGCTCGGGGCGGCGCCGCTGGGCACCGACCCGGCCCGTCGGGTGGAACGGATCAACCCCGGCCGGCGCTACGTCGCGATGCAGCAGCACTTCACGGCGCGTGGCTGCGCCGAACCGGGACTGGCCATGATGACCGCGACCGCGGCCCTGCAGGTCAACCTCGACGCGGGCCCGCGCGCCGGCTGGGCCGAGCGGATGAGCCGCCTGCGTGCGCTGGGGCCGGTACTCGTCGCGGTCTCGGCGTGCTCGCCGCTGCTGGGCGGGGCCGCGTCGGGCTGGCACTCGATGCGCCAGCAGGCGTGGCACGGCATCGACGACGGCCGTACCGCCCCCGTCGCCGGCGCCGATCCGGCGCAGGCCTGGGCCGACTACGCGCTCGACGCCCCGCTGATGCTCGTCCAGGACGGCGACGCGACGTACCCCGTCACCTCCGGTGCGACGTTCGCCGACTGGCTGGCCGGACGCGCGCCGGTCGAGCGGGCACCGCGACTGAGCGACCTCGACTACCACCTGACGACGCTGTTCCCGCCGGTCCGCCCGCGCGGCTACCTCGAACTGCGCTGCCTCGACGCCGTCCCCGACCGGTGGTGGCCGGCCCTGGCCACGATCGCCGCGACGTTGATCGACGACCCGGCCGCGGCCGACGAGGCGGCACAGGCGTGCGCGCCCGTCCGCGACGCCTGGCTCGCCGCCGCTCGCGACGGCCTGGCCGACCGGGCGCTGCACGCCGCGGCCACCGCGTGCCTCGACGTCGCCCTGCGGCACAGCCCACCCGAGCTGCACGACCGCGTCGACGCCTACGCCGAGCTGGTGGCCGCCGGCCGCACACCCGGCGACGAGGTGCGCGACCGCGCCGCCGCCACCGACCCGCTCACCGCACTCGTCGAGCAAGCCCGTGCGTGAGCAGATCGCGCGGGGCCTGGAGCGCGCCCGCCGGCGCACCGCCATGGTGACCGGGTTCGACGACGCCGAGCTCACCCGCCAGCACAGCCCGCTGATGAGCCCGCTGGTCTGGGACCTCGCGCACATCGGCCAGCAGGAGGACCTCTGGCTGCTGCGCGGCGGGAACGCCGCGGCGCAGGGCGTGTTGCCGCGCGCCGTCGAGCGGCTCTACGACGCCTTCGAGAACCCGCGGGCCACCCGCGTCCACCTGCCGCTGCTCTCGCCGGCCGAGGCGCGGGGCTTCCTCGTCGACGTCCGCGGTCGGGTGCTGGACGAACTGGAGCGCGTGCCCGAGGACGCGCTGTTCCCGTTCGCGATGGTCGAGCAGCACGAGCAGATGCACGTCGAGACGATGCTGGCCACCCACCAGCTGCGCGACGGCTCGCCGATCCTCGGCGCCGGGACGCCGCTGCCGGCCGGCCGACCGGTGCCGCACGACGGCATGCTCGTCCCTGCGGGCGAGTTCGTGCTCGGCGTCGACGCCGTCGACGAGCCGTTCTCGCTCGACAACGAGCGCCCGGCCCACGTCGTCGACCTGCCCGCCTTCCGCATCGGACGGGTGCCGGTGACCAACGGCGAGTACCGCGCCTTCGTCGCCGCCGGCGGCTACGACGAGCCGCGCTGGTGGACGCCGGCCGGCTGGGCGCACCGCGTGTCGGCGGGGCTGGTCGGCCCGCAGTTCTGGACGGCCGACGGTGCGGCGCGGGTGCGCTTCGGCGCCGTCGAGGACCTGCCCGAGGACGAGCCGGTGCAGCACGTCTGCTTCTTCGAGGCCGAGGCGTACGCGGCCTGGGCCGGCGCACGGTTGCCCACCGAGCAGGAGTGGGAGAAGGCGTGCGCGTGGGATCCGGTGGCCGGGGCCCGGCGGCGGTGGCCGTGGGGGTCGTCGGGCTGGACGCCCGCGCTGGCCACCCTGGGCGGCACGTCGCTGCGCCCGGCCGCGGTCGGCGCGTACCCGGCAGGGGCGTCGGCCTACGGCGTCGAGCAGCTGATCGGCGACGTCTGGGAATGGACGTCGTCGGGTTTTGAGGCGTGGCCGGGCTTCGTCCCGATGCTCTACGCGCAGTACAGCGCGCCCTTCTTTACCCCCACGAATAGCGTCGGCGGCGACTTCCGGGTGCTGCGCGGCGGCTCGTGGGCCGTCGACGCGGCCGCGGTGCGGCCGTCGCTGCGCAACTGGGATCTGCCCGTCCGCAGGCAGATCTTCAGCGGGTTCCGGCTCGCGTGGGACGTCGCCTGATGTGCCGGCATCTGGCCTGGCTCGGAGCGCCGCGCACGGTGGCCTCACTCCTCCTGGAGCAACCGGCCGGGCTGCTGCAGCAGTCCTACGCGCCGCGGCGGCAGAAGCGCGGCG
>CAZZZE010000004.1:0-3510 GCA_964658365.1 uncultured Jatrophihabitantaceae bacterium | reverse complement strand
GCGTGCGGCTGGCGTGGGATGTGCCACCCGATGTGTAGGCACCTCGCGTGGCTGGGTGCGCCGCGGACGGTCTCGGCGCTGGTGCTCGACCCACCGGCCGGCCTGCTGCAGCAGTCCTACGCGCCGCGTCGCCAGAAACGGGGCGTCGTCAACGCCGACGGCTGGGGCGTCGGCTTCCACGACGCCGCCGGCCAGGTCCGGCGCTGGCGCTCGTCCCGTCCGCTGTGGACTGAGGCGTCGTTCGCGTCGCTGGCCCCGGTGCTGTCGTCCGGGTCGGTGCTCGCGGCGGTGCGCTCGGCCACGCTCGGCATGCCCATGGACGAGACGGCCGCGGCGCCGTTCACCGACGGCACGTGGTTGCTGTCGCACAACGGCCGGGTGTCGCGGGCGGCCGTCCCGGCGCACCTGTCGGCCGAGTCGACCTGCGACTCCGCGGTGCTGGCCGCGCACGTGTTCGCGACCGGGCCCGCGAACGTCGTCGACGCCGTGCGCGAGATCGCGGCCGCCGATCCGGACGCCTACCTCAACCTGCTCATGACCGACGGCACGCGCATCGTCGGGCTCACCTGGGGCGACGAGCTCAGCTACCTCGTCGAGCCCGACGGCGTGGTCGTGGCCAGCGAGCCGTGGGACGACGACCCGCGCTGGATCGACGTCCCCGATCACCACCTCATCGAGGTGACTCCGCTCGGGGTCACCGTCACCGACCTGGAGGTCACCTGAATGGACGTGGTCCTCGACCCCGGCGCGCTCGCCGAGCAGCTGGCGGCCGACGTCCGCGCCGGGCTCACCGCGACGCCCCGGACGCTGCCGTCGAAGTACCTCTACGACGCGCGCGGCAGCGAGCTGTTCGACGAGATCACCCGGCTGCCCGAGTACTACCCGACCCGCGCCGAGCGGGCGATCCTGCAGGAGCACGCCGGGGACATCGCGGCAGCCAGCGGCGCCCGGTCACTGGTCGAGCTCGGCAGCGGGACGTCGGAGAAGACCCGGATACTGCTGCGGGCGTTGCGCGACGCCGGCACGCTGACCAGCTTCGTCCCCTTCGACGTCGACCCGGCCGTACTCAAGGACGCGAGCTCCGCGGTGTCGAGCGAGTTCCCTGGCGTGTCGGTGGAGCCGGTGGTCGGTGACTTCGAGAAGCACCTCGGTGAGCTGCCCCGGCACAGCCAGCGGCTCGTCGCCTTCCTCGGCTCGACGATCGGCAACCTCGACCCGCAGCAGCGCGCCGGCTTTCTCGCCGACGTCCGGGCGATCCTGCGCCCGGGTGACTCCTTCCTGCTCGGCACCGACCTGGTGAAGCCGGTCGAGCGGCTCGTCGAGGCCTACGACGACGCCCAGGGCGTCACCGCGGCGTTCGACAAGAATGTCCTGCGCGTAGTGAACCGCGAGCTCGACGCGGACTTCGACCTCGGCGCGTTCGAGCACCGGGCGGTGTGGGACGCCGAGCACGAGCGGATCGAGATGCGGCTTCGCTCGGTACGCGAGCAGACGGTCCACGTCCGGGCCCTCGGGTTGGACGTCGGCTTCGCGGCGGGCGAGGAACTGCGTACCGAGATCTCGTCGAAGTTCCGGCGCGAGACGGTGGAGGCCGAGCTGGCCGCCGCCGGGCTGGGGCTGACGCGCTGGTGGACCGACGCGCCCGGGGACTTCGCGGTGTCGCTGTCGGTGCCCGTCTAGCGGCGGGTGCGGGCCGCCGCCCGAGCGAGTTAGCCTGCGGACGTGTCCAACAACGGCGCTGTTCGCGGGTACGCGCGCGACCGGGTGTACCGCGTCGTGATCCGCATCTTCAAGGCCTCCTTCCGGGTGCTCGGGCTGCGGCTGGAGGTCCGCGGGGCGGCGTTCATCCCGGCCGACGGCGCGGCGGTGCTTGCCAGCAACCACCTCAGCTACCTGGACTTCACCTTCGTCGGCCTGGCCGGGTCGCGCCGTCGGCGGTTGATCCGGTTCATGGCCAAGGCGTCGGTGTTCGACCACGGGGTCGCGGGGCCGCTGATGCGCGCGATGGGCCACATCCCGGTCGACCGCGCGAGCGGCGCGGCGGCCTACCGCAAGGCGGCGCGCGCGCTGGCCGCCGGGCAGCTGGTCGGCGTCTTCCCCGAGGCAACGATCTCGCGCTCGTTCACGCTGAAGTCGTTCAAGCTCGGCGCCGCGACGCTGGCCGTCCGCGAGCGGGTGCCGCTCATCCCGGTGGTGCTGTGGGCGCCGCAGCGCACGTTCACCGTCGACAGGCACTACAGCCTTCGGCGGGGGAAGGCCGTGCTCATCCTGGTCGGCGAGCCCATCGTCACCGCGCCCGACGACGACCCGCTGAAGGTCGACGCGGAGCTGCGTCGTCGGATGGACGACCTGCTCATGGAGGCGTGGCGCACCTATCCCGACCACCCGCGCGACGACGCCGACCGCTGGTGGGTGCCGGCCGTCGCCGGCGGCACGGCCCCGACGCTCGAAGTGGCCGCCGAGCGCGAACGGGCGGCGCAGGAACGGCGAGCCCGCAGGTAGGTGGCCATGGCGAGGATCGGCCCGAACGCCTCCTCCGGCCCGGGCTGCGCCCGGGGGTGGTCATTTCTGCGGTGTGGTGGGCGGTTCTGCGCGCCCATTACGCCGCGAAAGTGACCACACCCAGGGCGCAGCCCGGCGGGACAGCCTCACCGCGGTCCGGATGCCGGCCGCGAGGGCGATCAGCCGCGGGCCTGCGGGGTCAGTATCGGGCAGGCCGCGCAGGTGGGACTCTCGCCGGCCGGTACGTCCGCCGACCCGCCGCCGGCGGGCACGTTCGTGTCGGCCTTGCGGCGCACCAGAACGGCTGACAGCAGGCCACCGAGCACGGCGAGCGCGGCGGCGATCAGCACCGCGTGGTGGAAGCCGGTCGACAGTCGCGCCGGGTGGTCGTAGGCCGCCGGCGTGATGCCGGCGATGCCGGGCAGCACGGCCACCGCCAGCAGCCCGGCCACGCGGGCGATGTCGTTGTTCACCGCCGAGGCGATGCCGACCTGCCGAGGCGGGGCCGACGCGAGCGCGGTAGCGGTCAGCGGCGCGACGGTGGCCGACAGCCCGAGGGCGAACACCAGCAGCGCCGGCAGCAGGTCGGTGAGGTACGAGGCGTGCGCGCCGACGCGGGTCAGCAGCGCCAACCCGGCGCCGGCGACGATCGGGCCGACGGTCATCGGCCAGCGCGGCCCGATGCGCTGCGCGAGGCGGCCCATCCGGGCCGACAGCGCCAGCATCACCCCGGTGATCGGCAGCAGCGCGCTGCCGGCCTCGACCGGCGCGTAGCCGGAGACGCGCTGCAGCTGGACGGGAATGAGGAACAGCGCCCCGCCGAGCGCGCCGTACATGACGAAGGTGACCAGGTTGGCCGCGGTGAACTCGCGGTCGCGGAACAGGCTCAGCGGCATCATCGGGTGACTCTCGCGGGCCTCGGTCACCACGAACGCCGCGAGCACCAGGATGCCGGCGACCAGGCAGGCGACCAGCAGCACCGGCCAGTGCTGCGCGGGCCCCTCGGTG
>CAZZZE010000003.1:0-27555 GCA_964658365.1 uncultured Jatrophihabitantaceae bacterium | reverse complement strand
GGCGGCTGGCCCGCCTGGTCGGCGGCGAGTTCGGCCTGGCTGTCGCCGAGTACCGCGTGCTGGCCCAGATCATCATGCGCCCCGAGTCGACGGTCCGCGACATCGCCGCGCGCACCCTGGTGGACAAGGCGCAGGTCAGCCGATCGGTCGCCGCGCTCGAGGAGCAGAAGCTCATCACCAGGTCGGTGCCGACGACCGACCGCCGCTCGCCGGTGCTGACCGCGACCCGGTCGGGCAAGGCGTTGATCCGCAAGATCGCGCCGCTGCGGCTCGCCGAGGAGCGCGAGATCCTCAGCGGCTTGACGCCCGCGTCGGTGGACGAGCTGCGCCGCGGTCTGAACGCTCTGTTCGAGTGGCTGACGGACACGCTCGACGACACACGGAAGCCCACCGTGGCCGAGCGGCGGGCGCAGCTGCGCAAGAAACGGGCCGGCACCGCCAGCTGAGCCGGGCGTGCGGTCCGTCACTCGGTGGGCGCCGCCGACACGACGATGACGTCGAGCGTGCGCGGGCCGTGCACGCCTTCGACGCGGTTCAGCTCGATGTCGCTCGTGGCGCTCGGTCCGCTGATCCAGGTCTGCGGACGGGTGGGCTCCAGCGCGGCCACCGCGTCGGGCACGCCGGCTACGATCTGCTCGGCGCGCACCACCACGAGGTGGTAGTCGGGCACGAGCGTCAGCATCCGCGGGCCCATGCCGGGCCCGGCGTCGAGCACGATGGTGCCCGTCTCGGCGATGCCCACGACGCAGGTGGTGAGCACGGCCGAGACGTCGTCGAGGGTGTCGACGTCGGCCGGCTCGCCCACGACCTCGACGCCGGCCGGCAACAGCTCGGCCGGGAAGCCGGCGGGGACGATCACCCGGGTGATGCGGCGCCCCGCCAGCACGTCGCCGGTGGACACGTCGCGGTGCACGGTGGCCTTGTAGTCGTCGACCCGTTCGACGAACAGCCCGACGTCGCCGGCGCCGGCGGGCCCGCGGTAGTCGCGGACCACGGGCGCCGGCTCGGGGCGATCGGCCAGCGCGGTGCGGATGCGGCCCAGTACCTCCTCGCGAGCGTCGCTCATCCGCGCCCCGATCCGTCGGCCCACCAGTCGCGGAAGCTCTGCGCCGGCGGGGCGGGGATGTCGCGCGAGGCCGTCCAGGCCGACAGCGGTGGCGGCACGGCGCGCCGCCCACGCAGCAGCCGGCTGAGCCGGGCCGCGCGCACGGCCCGCGGCCAGCGCCACGACGAGCGCATGATCCACGACAGCCCGCGCATCGCTGAGCGTTCCGGCGTCGCGCCCTTGCTGTCGTTCACCCGCGAGCGCAGGTGCACGAGCATGGACGGGATGTCGATGGCGACCGGGCACACGTCGTAGCAGGCACCGCACAGCGACGACGCGAACGGCAGCGACTGGTTCTCGGCGACGCCGGTCATCTGCGGCGAGAGCACTGCTCCGATCGGCCCGGGATACGTCGATCCGTACGCGTGTCCGCCGGCCCGCTCGTACACCGGGCAGACGTTCAGGCACGCCGAGCAGCGGATGCAGCGCAGTGCGGCGCGGCCGCGCGGGTCGGCCAGGGTGGCGGTGCGGCCGTTGTCGAGCAGGACGAGGTGGAAGTCCTGCCCCTCGGTCGCGCCCGTCCACATCGACGTGTACGGGTTCATCCGCTCGCCGGTCGACGAGCGCGGCAGCAGCTGCAGGTAGACCTCGAGGTCGCGCCACGTGGGCACCAGCTTCTCGATGCCCATGACCGTGATCAGGGTGCGCGGCAGCGTCAGGCACATGCGTCCGTTGCCCTCGGACTCGACGACGGCGAGCGTGCCGGTCTCGGCGACCGCGAAGTTCGCCCCGCTGATCGCGACGTCGGCGGTGAGGAACTTGCGACGCAGATGCCGGCGGGCTGCCTCGGCCAGCACGCGCGGCTCGTCGGTGAGCCCCGGGTCGACGCCGGGCATCTCGCGGGCGAAGATCTCGCGGATCTCGCTGCGGTTGCGGTGGATCGCCGGCACCAGGATGTGGCTGGGCTTGTCGTGCCCGAGCTGGACGATCAGCTCGGCGAGGTCGGTCTCGGTGGCCGTGATGCCCGCCGCGGCCAGCGCCTCGTTGAGCCCGATCTCCTGCGTCGCCATCGACTTGACCTTGACGACGTCGCGCGACCCGGTCGCCTGCACCAGCCCGGTGACGATGCGGTTCGCCTCGTCGGCGTCGCGGGCCCAATGCACGGTGCCGCCGCGCGCGGTGACGGCGGCCTCGAGCTGCACGAGATAGGTATCGAGGTGCGCCAGGACGTCGTCCTTGATCGCCGCGCCCGCGGCCCGTAGCTGTGCCCAGTCCGGGACCTCGGCGACCACGCCGGCCCGCTTGGTGCGGATCGTCGAGGTGGCCTTGGTCAGGTTGTGCCGCAGCTGGGTATCGGCCAGCGCGTCGTGCGCGGCGGCCGGGAACGAGCGCTCGCCGGCGCCGAGCTGGCCGGTGCCCGCCGGCATCCCCAGGAAAGTCACTGGACGCTCGCCAGGATCTCGGCCAGATGCAGCGTGCGGGTGCCGGTCTGCAGCCGGGCCAGCCCGCCACCGATGTGCATGAGGCACGACGCGTCGCCGGCCGAGCAGACGCTGGCGCCGGTGACGCCGATGTTGCGCATCTTGTCGGCCAGCATCGCGGTTGAGACGTCGCCGTTCTTCACCGCGAACGTGCCGCCGAAGCCGCAGCATTGATCGGCCTCGGGCAGCTCGACGAGATCGATGCCGCGCACCTCGCGCAGCAGCTGGTAGGGCCGCTCGCCGACCCGCAGCAGCCGCAGCGAGTGGCACGTCGGGTGGTAGGTGACCCGGTGCGGGAAATACGCGCCGACGTCGGTGACGCCCAGGACGTCGACGAGGAACTCCGACAGCTCGTAGGTCTTCGCGGCCACCGCCCGGGCCCGCGTCGCGAGGGCTGCATCGCCGGCCTGCTCGGCGAGATCGGCGTGCTGGTGGCGGATCGACCCGACGCACGAGCCGCTGGGCGCGACGATCGCGTCGTACGGCTCGAACGTCTCGACGTGGTTGCGGACCAGAGGCAGCGCCTCGCGGGGATAGCCGGTGTTGACGTGCATCTGCCCGCAGCAGCTCTGCTGAGCCGGGAACTCCGGTTCGTGCCCGAGCCGGCGCAGGAGGCGCACGGTCGCCTTGCCGACGTCGGGAAACAGGGCATCGACGAGGCAGGTCGCGAACAGCGCGATCCTCATGACGACGTCGATTCGCGCACGACCAGCTCCGGCTCGAAGACGACCTGCCGGTGCCGGTGATGGGTCGGGTCGTTGGCCTCCTCGAGCAGCAGCTCCATGGCCGCCTGCCCGAGCTGGGCGCGGGGCTGGCGGACCGACGTCAGGGGCACCGCCGCGGCCGAGGCGAAGTCGATGTCGTCGTAACCCACGATCGCGAGGTCGCCGGGCACCGACCAGCGGCGCTGCGTGCAGTCCTGCAACAACCCCAGCGCCAGCAGGTCGTTGGCGCACAGCACCGCGGTCGGACGGGTGCGGGTCGGCAGCGCGGCGAGCTGGGCGCCGGTGGCGCGTCCCGCGGCGACGTCGAGTCGCGGCGTCTCGATGACCATGACCGCATCATCGCCCAGTCCCGCGGCGTGGACCGCGTCGCGCGCGCCGGCCAGGCGCTCGCTGACCTGGTTGATGGTCAGCGGCCCGCCGATGAAGGCGATCCGCCGGTGGCCCTGCGCGATCAGGTGCGCAGCGGCCAGCTCGCCGCCCACCTTGTCGTTGACCGACACCGAGCACTGCCGGCGGTTCGAGCCGCGGTCGACGAGCACGACCGGCGTGCCCATGCGCCGAACCGCGTCGATCGCCGGCTGCGCGCGCCCGACCGGCGTGATCAGGATGCCGAACGCGCGCTGCTCCTGCAGCAGGCTCAGGTAGTGGGCCTCGCGGTCGACATCGTCGTTGCTGTTGCACAGGACCACCGACAGCCCGCTGTGCCCCGCCGTCGTCTCGACGCCGCGGGCGAGGTCGGTGAAGAACGGGTTGCCGACGTCGAGCACGACGAGCCCGATCGTGCGGCTGCGCCCGGCCCGCAATTGCCGGGCGGCTTCGTTGCGCACGAAACCGAGTTCGCGGATCGCCTGCATGACCCGGTCGCGGGTGGCCGGCGCCACGCGGTCGGGCCGGTTGAGGACGTTGGACACGGTGCCCAGTGAGACACCGGCGCGTGCGGCGACGTCGACCACGCTCGCCGACTCGCTCATCGCCGCCTCATCCGTGGAGGTTCCCTGACACCGTGGTCGCTGATTAAAACGTTTCGCAGGATATCCCGGCGTTGCGCGCGGGCGATGAGCCCAGCCGGTGATCCCACACGACCTCCTTCGAGCTGACCGTCTGCGAAGTCGAGGTAACAAGCCGGAAACGAAGCCTTGACGTGCCGCGTGACGCACATTACGTTTCCGAGCACGGAAATGAAAGGTTTCACAACGCCCCCGGAAGGAGCTGATGATGAGCGACGACACCGCCCGCCTGGTCCTGGACCGGGCGACCAAGAGCTTCGGCGCCGTCACCGCCCTCGGCGACGGGTCGATCACCCTGCTCGCCGGCGAGGCGCACGCCCTGGTCGGTGAGAACGGCGCCGGGAAGTCGACGCTCGTCAAGATCCTCGGCGGCGTGCACCGGCCCGACTCCGGCACGCTGACCATCGACGGTCGGGAGGTCGCGTTCACCGGGCCGTCCGATGCGCAGGCCGCCGGCGTGGCGATCATCTACCAGGAGCCTTCGCTGTTCCCCGACCTCAGCGTCGCGGAGAACATCTTCATGGGCCGCCAGCCGCTCGGCGGCGGCCGGCGCATCGACCGCCGCGCGATGCAGCGGGCCGCGGCCGCCATCTTCGCCGAGCTCGGCGTGGCGCTCGATCCCGCCCGCCCGGCGCGGGGGCTCTCCGTGGCCGACCAGCAGATCGTCGAGATCGCCAAGGCGCTCTCGTTCGACGCGCAGGTGCTGGTCATGGACGAACCGACCGCGGCGCTCACGACCGTCGAGGTGCTGCGTCTGTTCACGGTCATCGAGACGTTGCGCGCCCGCGGCGCGGCGGTGCTGTTCATCTCGCACCGCCTCGAGGAGGTCTTCGCCTGCTGCCAGCGGGTGACGATCATGCGCGACGGCCGCTTCGTGCGCACGGCAGGCGTCGCCGAGGTCACCGTCGACGACATCATCCGCTCGATGGTCGGCCGCGACCTCGACGCACTGTTCCCCAAGACCGACACCGAGGCGGGCAAGGTGGTGCTCGAGGTCCGCGGGCTCAACCGCACCGGCAAGTTCCACGACATCGACTTCGACGTGCGGGCCGGCGAGATCGTGGCGCTCGCCGGGCTCGTCGGGGCCGGGCGCTCGGAGGTCGCGCGAGCGGTGTTCGGCATCGACAAGCGCACCTCGGGGACGGTGCGTCTCGACGGCCACGACCTGCCCAACGGCAACGCTCGCGCCGCCATGGCCGCCGGGATGGCGCTGGTGCCCGAGGACCGCCGTCAGCAGGGCCTCGTCATGGACATGGGCATCGACCAGAACGTGGCGCTGGGCTCGCTGAGCCGGCTCAGCCATCTGGGGCTGATCCTGCGCAGCAACGAGCGCGCGCTGGCCGCCACCTGGGCGCCGCGATTGCAGTTGAAGTTCGGCCGCATGCGCGACGCCGTGTCGACGCTGTCCGGTGGCAACCAGCAGAAGGTCGTCCTGGGCAAGTGGCTGGCCCGCGAACCGAAACTGCTGATCATCGACGAGCCGACCCGCGGCATCGACGTCGGCACCAAGGCCGAGGTGCACCGCATCCTCGACGGCCTCGTCGCCGACGGCATGGCCGTGTTGATGATCTCGTCCGAACTGCCGGAGGTGCTCGGCATGGCCGACCGCGTATTGGTCCTGCGCGAGGGCCGGCTGACCGCGTCGCTGTCGCGGGCCGAGGCCGACGAGAACTCGATCATGCGCGCCGCCACCGGCCAGAGCCCGGAGCTGGTCGCATGAGCACCTCACGAAATCGCTGCGCTGGCGCTCCACGATTCCGCGGGGGCCCCGCATGAGCACCGCGACCATGACGCAGGAGAAGGGCAGCGAGACCGCTGCGGTGGCCCGGCTGCTGCGCGCCAGGGAGGCCGGCATCGCGCTGCTCATCCTGCTCGTGGTGCTGGTGTCCGCGATCAACAACCACCACTTCGTCGACGCGGCGTCGCTGCAGCAGCTGCTCAGCGGTGCGGCGCTGATTGCGTTGCTGGGCGTCGGCGAGACGCTCGTCATCGTCACCCGCAACGTCGACCTCTCGGTCGGTTCGGTGCTCGGCCTGTCCGCCTACATCGTCGGCGATCTGTTCAAGTCCCACCACATCCCGGTGTGGTCCGGTTTCGCGATCGGCATCGCCGTCGGGGTCGCCTGCGGCGCGATCAACGGCCTCATCGTCACCGTGCTGCGGGTACCGAGCCTGGTGGTCACCCTCGGCATGCTCTACGTCATCCGCGGCGTCGACGGCGTCATCGTCAGCGGCGACCGCATCGATCCGACGTCCATCCCGACCGGTTTCACCGCGGTCGGCTACAAGAACCTGTTCGGCGTCCCGTGGCTGGCGATCATCGTCGCCGTGGTCGTGGCGGTCGCGGGGTACGCGATGCGCTCGTTCCGGGCCAGCCGTGACCTGTACGCGATCGGCTCGAACCCCGACGCCGCGGCGCTGGCCGGGGTGCCCGTCGAACGCCGCGTGTTCAGCGCGTTCCTGATCAGCGGCGCGCTGGCCGGGCTCGCCGGCACCCTGTTCCTGGCGCTGCACACCCAGATCGACAACAGCGGCGGGCTGGGCTACGAACTCAGCGTCGTGGCCGCCGTGGTCGTCGGCGGGGTCGCGATCTTCGGAGGCAGCGGCACGGTTGTCGGCGCCGCGCTCGGCGCGCTGTTGCTGAACACGATCAACCAGGCCCTGGTGGCCGGACGCATCTCGGCGTTCTGGAACCAGGCCATCGCCGGTGCCCTCCTGCTCGTCGCCATCGCCGTGGACCGGTGGCTCTCGATGCGGGTCACCCGTCAACTGCAGTCTGCCGAGGGGGCGCACCGTGACCTCTGACGTGATCCTGCGCAAGAGCGGCACCGCCGCGAGCGGGCCGCCGGCCGAGGCACCGAGGGCCCGGTGGCGTTCGGCCGCACGGTGGGAGTCCGGCCTGGTCGTCGTCCTCATCGGGGTGTTGATCTTCGGCAGCACCAAGTCGGCGACCTTCACCGACCCGAGCACGATCTTCTTCCTCGGCATCAACACCGGCTATATCGCGATCATGGCGTTGCCGATGACGTTCGTGATCATGACCGGCGAGATAGACCTGTCGGTGGCCTCGATGCTCGGCCTGTCGGGCGCCACCGTCGGGTACCTGTGGCACCACGGGTGGGGCATCTGGCCGGCCTTCCTGGTCGCCCTGGCCGTCGGCGTCGTCGGTGGCGCGCTCAACGGCGTGCTCGTGGCCCGCCTCGGGCTGCCCTCGATCGCGGTCACCATCGGCACGCTGACGCTGTTCCGCGGGCTCGCCGAGGTGCTGCTCGGTTCCGACACCATCCCCACGATCGGCGACCCCGAGTTCCCGGGCTGGCTGACGAACATCGGTGCCAACTCGATCCCCGGTACGCAGTTCTCCTGGTCGATGCTGATCTTCATCGTCCTGGCCGTGATCTTCGGCGTGGTGCTGCACTTCACGACGCTCGGCCGCTCGATGGTGGCCATCGGCCTGCAGCCGGAGGCCGCCGAGTTCGCCGGCATCCGCGTCAACCGCATCAAGTTCTGGCTCTACGTGCTCAGCGGCGTGCTCAGCGCGTTCGCCGGGCTGCTGCTCACGATGCAGAACGCGTCGGTGAGCTACAGCGCCGGCACCGGCCTCGAGCTCAACGTCGTGGCGATCGTGCTCTTCGGTGGGGTGTCGATCTTCGGCGGCCGCGGCACCATCGTCGGCGTCGTGCTCTCCGTGGCCATCGTCGGCAGCCTGCAGATGGCGCTGGTCCAGATCAACGTCTCCGCCGACAAGCAGAACATCGTCACCGGTGTGCTGCTGCTGATCAGCGTCATCGTCCCCAACGGGCCCGAGGCGCTGCGCCGCATCCGTGGCCGGCTGCGCCGGCCCGCCCGAACTACCTGACCCGCACGTCGAACCACCAACCATGTTCGAACACTCGAAGAAGAGGGGCACCTACATGACCGGAATCCGGATCGCGCGCCGAGCGGCGACGGCGGCGCTGTGCGCCGTGCTCGCCGGCGGCGGGCTCGCCGCGTGCGGCTCGACCAGTTCCAAGAGCAGTAGCAGCAGTGGCGGCGGTAGCGCCAGTTCTGGCGGCAGCAGCAGCGCCGGGGCAGCGACGACGCCGAAGAAGGGCCTCAAGGTCTACTTCATTCCGAAGGACACCCAGAACCCCTACGAGGTGCTCGCCGACAAGGGTGGCCAGAAGGCGCTGCAGGAACTCGGCGGATCGGTCACCGTGAGCAGTGGCACCGCCGACACCGCGGCCGCGCAGCTGCCGTCCATCCAGGCCGCCATCCAGGCGAAGGCCGACGCCATCGTCATCGCCGCCAACGACCCGTCGGCGCTGTGCCCGTCGCTGAACCGCGCGGCCAAGGCCGGCATCAAGATCGTCGCGTTCGACTCCGACATCAGCTGCGGCACGAGCCCGAGCCACCTGTTCATCAACCAGGCCGACACCCAGACGATCGGCACCTCGGAGGTCGACCTGCTGGCCAAGCAGATCGGCAGCTCAGGCCAGGTCGCGATCCTGTCGGCCGCGGCGAGCGCGACGAACCAGAACGCGTGGATCAAGTACATGAAGGTCCAGCTCAAGAAGTACCCGAACATGAAGCTGGTCTCGACGGTCTACGGCAACGACGACCCGGCGACCTCGCTGACCGTGCTCCAGGGTCTGCTCTCGGCCTACCCGAACCTCAAGGGCATCATCTCGCCGACGACGGTGGGCATCTCGACCGCCGCGCAGTACCTGTCCACGCACCCGAGCGTGGCGAAGAAGGTCACGCTCACCGGGCTCGGTCTGCCGTCGCAGATGCGCAAGTACATCAAGGACGGCACCGTGCAGTCCTTCGAGCTGTGGAACCCGTCCAACCTGGGTTACCTCGCCGGCTACGCGGCTGCGTGGCTCGCCTCGGGCAAGTCGCTGGCGTCCGGCACCAGCTTCAGCTCCGGTTCGCTGAACAAGACGTACACGATCAGCAGCGGCGCCGACGGCCTGTCGGTGGTCCTCGGGCCGCCGACGGTGTTCGACAAGTCCAACATCGATCAGTTCAACTTCTGATCGGTCGCGGGTCGGCGGCGCTCCCCCCGCCGCCGGCCCGCGCTCTACCCACCACCACGAGGTCGGCATGCGGTACTGCTTCCTGCTCCGGGTCCGCGAGGACCTGCTCGCCGAGTACCGCGAGCGGCACGCCGCGGTCTGGCCGCAGATGCAGCAGGCGCTGTGCGACGCGGGCTGGCGCAACTACTCGATCTTCGCCCGTCCCGACGGGCTGCTCGTGGGCTACGTCGAGGCCGACGACCTCGACGCCGCGCAGCAGGCCATGGCCGCCACCGAGGTCAACGCCCGCTGGCAGGCCGAGATGAGCCGCTACTTCGTCGGGCTCGACGGTCGTGGCCCCGACCAGTCCTTCGAACTGCTCGAGGAGATCTTCCACCTCGACGACACCCTCACCCCGAACGGAGTTCCGCGATGACCACGTTGGCCGACCGGGCCGTCACCGGCCTCGACCGGATCATCCCGCGCCGCACCAAGGTGGGCCTCGTGGCCGGCGGGCTCGGCGCGTACTGGCCGCAGTTCCCCGACCTGCTGCCGCAGCTGCAGGGCTCAGCCCGACGGGTGTCCGAGCGCATGCAGGCGATGGACTGCGACGTCGTCGACGTCGGCTTCATCTCCGACGCCGAGGACGGCGCCCGCGCCGCCGAGGCGCTGCGCGTGGCCGGCTGCGATCTGATCATCGGCTTCCTGACCACCTACATGACCGCCTCGATGCTGGCGCCCATCGCGCAGCGCAGCGGCGCGCCGGTGCTGCTGATCAACCTGCAGCCCACCGAGACGATGGACCACGCCACCTTCGACACCGGCCAGTGGCTGGCGTACTGCGGCGCATGCCCGCTGCCCGAGATGGCCAACACCTTCGAGCGCCTCGGCGTGCCGTTCCGCTCCGTCTCCGGCTACCTCGAGGACGAGCGGGCCTGGGCGCGGATCGGCCGCTGGGTCAAGGCCGCCGGCGTGCGCGGCGCGCTGCGCACCGGCCGGCACGGGCTGATGGGCCACCTGTACCCCGGCATGCTCGACGTCTCGACCGATCTCACGCTCGTCACGGCCAACTTCGGCGGGCACATGGAGGTGCTGGAGTTCGACGACCTGCGGGTGCGCGTGGCCGCGGTCGGTGACGCCGACGTCGAGGCCCGGATGGCGCTGACCCGCGACATCTTCGAACTCGACGAGAGCGTCCAGGAGGAGGACTTCCGCTGGGCGGCGAAGGTGTCGGTCGGACTCGACCGGCTCGCCGAGGACTTCGGACTGGACAGCCTCGCCTACTACCACCGCGGCCTCGAGGGCGAGCAGCACGAGCGGCTCGGCGCCGGCATGATCCTTGGCGCGTCGCTGCTGACCGCGCGCGGCATCCCGGCCTGCGGCGAGTACGAGCTGCGGACCTCGCTGGCCATGCTCATCGTCGACCGGCTCGGCGGCGGCGGCTCGTTCACCGAGCTGCAGGCCCTGAACTTCCGCGACGACGTCGTCGAGATGGGTCACGACGGGCCGGGGCACCTCGCGGTCAGCGAGCACCGCCCGTTGCTGCGCGGGCTCGGTGTCTACCACGGCAAGCGTGGGTGGGGCGTGTCCGTCGAGTTCGACGTGAAGCACGGCCCGGTCACCACGTTCGGCATCATCCAGCGCCGCGACGGCTCCTACGAGTTCGTCGCTTCGCGCGGCACCGTCGTGCCGGGACCGCTGCTGCGCATCGGCAACACCACCTCCCGCGTCGACTTCGGCGGTGACCCCGGTGAGTGGGTCGACGCGTGGAGCGCGTCGGGGATCTCCCACCACTGGGCGCTCGGCGTCGGTGACCTGCTGCCCGAGCTGCGCGCGACCGCGGAGCTGCTGGGCGTCGCGTGCACCGAAATCAGCCTCTAGAGCATTCGTCACGAAAGCAGGTTCACCATGGTCGATCGCAACGCCGTGCACGCGGTGCTGGCCCGGCAGCGCATCGAGCTGCCGTCCTGGGCGTTCGGTAATTCGGGGACGCGTTTCAAGGTGTTCGCCCAGCAGGGCGTGCCGCGCGACCCGTACGAGAAGCTGGCCGACGCCGCGCAGGTGCACCGCTTCACCGGCGTCGCGCCGAGCGTCGCCCTGCACATCCCGTGGGACCGCGTCGAGGACTACGCGGACCTGGGCCGCGCCGCCAAGGACCAGGGCATCGAGCTGGGGACGATCAACGCCAACGTCTTCCAGGACGACGACTACATGCTGGGCAGCATCACCAACCCCGACCCGCGGGTGCGGCGCAAGGCGCTGGACCACCTGTTCGAGTGCATCGACGTCATGGATGCCACCGGCTCGCGCGACCTGAAGCTGTGGTTCTCCGACGGCACGAACTACCCGGGGCAGGACAGCATCCGTGAGCGCCAGGACCGCCTCGCCGACGGGCTGCACAAGACCTACGAACGGCTCGGTGAGCACCAGCGGCTGATCCTCGAGTACAAGCTGTTCGAGCCGGCGTTCTACACGATGGACGTCCCGGACTGGGGCACGTCGTTCGCCCACTGCCTGCAGCTCGGCGAGCGCGCGAAGGTGTGCGTCGATACCGGCCACCACGCGCCGGGCACCAACATCGAGTTCATCGTCGCTTTCCTCATGCGCGCCGGGAAGCTCGGCGCCTTCGACTTCAACTCCCGCTTCTACGCCGACGACGACCTGATGGTCGGCTCGGCCGATCCGTTCCAGCTGTTCCGCATCCTGTTCGAGGTCCGCGACGGCGGCGGCTTCGAGGCCGACACCGACATCGCCTTCATGCTCGACCAGTGCCACAACATCGAGCCCAAGATCCCGGGCCAGATCCGCTCGGTGATGAACGTCCAGGAGGCGAGTGCCAAGGCGCTGCTCGTCGACACCGACGCGCTCGGCGCGGCACAGCGTGCCGGCGACGTGCTCGGCGCCAATGCCGTCCTCATGGACGCGTACAACACCGACGTCCGGCCCCTGCTCGCCGACCTGCGGTCCGAGCAGGGGCTGGACCCCGACCCCATGGCGGCCTACGCGGCCTCCGGCTACGCCCAGCGCATCGTCGCCGAGCGGGTCGGCGGCCACGCCGCCGGCTGGGGCGCTTGATCACCCCACGAAAACGCTCCGCTGCGCTCCACGTTTCCGCGGGGACCCCGAATACGCAAAGGATTTGACCCAACACATGACTGTCGTCGATGACCTGATCGCCCGCTCCAACCGGCTCGGCGCCGATCCGCGTAACACCAACTACGCCGGCGGCAACACCTCGGCCAAGGGCACCGAGACCGACCCCGTGACCTCCGAGCCGGTCGAGCTCGTCTGGGTCAAGGGTTCGGGTGGTGACCTCGGCACGCTCAAGCCCGCCGGCCTGGCCGTGCTGCGCCTCGACCGGCTCCGCGCCCTCGTCGACGTCTATCCGGGCGTCGAGCGCGAGGACGAGATGGTCGCCGCCTTCGACTACTGCCTGCATGGCAAAGGCGGTGCGGCGCCCTCGATCGACACCGCCATGCACGGCCTCGTCGAGCAGCCGCACGTCGACCACCTGCACCCCGACTCCGGCATCGCGCTGGCCACCGCCGCCGACGGCGAAGCCCTGACCGCCGAGTGCTTCGGCGACCGCGTGGTGTGGGTGCCCTGGCGGCGTCCCGGCTTCCAGCTCGGCCTCGACATCGCCGCCATCGCCGCCGCCAACCCGCAGGCCATCGGCTGCGTGCTCGGCGGCCACGGCATCACCGCCTGGGCCGACACCAGCGAGCAGTGCGAGGCCAACTCGCTGGAGATCATCCGCACCGCGGAGCAGTTCATCGCCGACCGCGGACGGCCCGACCCGTTCGGGGCCGTCGTGGGCGAGACGCTGCCCGACGCCGAGCGGCACACGCGCGCCGCAGCGCTCGCGCCGGTCATCCGCGGGTTGGCCTCGACCGACCGCCCGCAGGTCGGGCACTACACCGACTCCGATCCGGTGCTGGACTTCCTGTCCCGCGCCGAGCACCCGCGCCTGGCCGCCCTCGGCACGTCCTGCCCGGACCACTTCCTGCGCACCAAGGTCCGCCCGCTGGTGCTGGACCTACCGCCCACCGCCCCGCT
Source organism: uncultured Jatrophihabitantaceae bacterium (assembly GCA_964658365.1). GTDB lineage: Bacteria > Actinomycetota > Actinomycetes > Mycobacteriales > Jatrophihabitantaceae > Jatrophihabitans. Next base: position 14,245 of record CAZZZE010000003.1, on the reverse strand, counting down.
CGAGGACGCCGTCGCCCGGCTCAAGGAGCTGCACGCCGCCTACCGCGAGGACTACGCCGCCTACTACCGAAAGTACGCAAGCGTCGACTCGCCGCCGATGCGCGGTGCCGACCCGGCCATCGTGCTGGTGCCCGGCGTCGGCATGTTCAGCTTCGGGGCCAACAAGCAGACGGCGCGGGTCGCCGGCGAGTTCTACGTCAACGCCATCAACGTGATGCGCGGCGCCGAGGCGCTGTCGACGTACGCCCCGATCGACGAGTCCGAGAAGTTCCGCATCGAGTACTGGGCGCTCGAGGAGGCCAAGCTCGCGCGGCTGCCCAAGCCGAAGCCGTTGGCCACCCGCGTCGCGCTGGTCACTGGTGCGGCCTCGGGCATCGGCCGGGCCACGGCCGAGAAGCTGGCCGCCGAGGGCGCGTGCGTGGTCATCGCCGATCTGTCGCTCGACAAGGCGGTCGACGCGGCCGCCGGGATCGGCGGTTCCGACGTCGCGGTCGGCGTCCAGGTCGACGTCTCCGACGCCGACGCGGTGCAGGCCGCCGTCGACGCCGCGGTGCTGGCGTTCGGCGGTGTCGACCTCGTCGTCAACAACGCCGGGCTGTCGCTGTCGCGCTCGCTGCTGGAGACCACCGAGCAGGACTGGGACCTGCAGCACGACGTCATGGCCAAGGGCTCGTTCCTGGTGGCCAAGGCGGCTGCGAAGGTGATGATCGAGCAGGGGATGGGCGGCGACATCGTCTACATCTCCTCGAAGAACAGCGTCTTCGCCGGGCCGAACAACGTCGCCTACGGCGCGGCCAAGGCCGACCAGGCGCACCAGGTGCGGCTGCTCGCGGCCGAGCTGGGCCAGTACGGCATCAAGGTCAACGGCGTGAACCCCGACGGTGTCGTGCAGGGCTCGGGCATCTTCGCCAGCGGGTGGGGCGCCAACCGCGCGGCCGTGTACGGCGTCGAGGAGAAGGACCTCGGCGCGTTCTACGCCCAGCGCACGATCCTCAAGCGCGAGGTGCTGCCGGTCAACATCGCCAATGCGGTGTTCGTGCTGTGCAGCGCCGAACTCAGCCACACGACCGGCCTGCACATCCCGGTCGACGCGGGCGTCGCCGCCGCCTTCCTGCGCTGAACTCGCGAATGCTGGCCGTGCGAGGAGCGATCATGACCGAGCCGAACGCCGGGGACGCCGCTGTCGCGCTCGACGACGAGGAGCTGGCGATCGTCCGGCTGCTCGCCGAAGGGCTCGTGCTGGACGTCATCGCGCGCCGGCTGTCGTTGAGCGAGCGCACGTTGCGCCGCCGGCTGCGGGCGCTGTGCGACCGCGTCGGGGTGGACTCACCGGTACAGGTGCTCGTGCTCGCGGTCCGGCAGGGATTGCTCTAGGTGGCCGGACGAGGAACGTTCGCCGCGGTAGACCTCGGGGCGTCGTCGGGCCGGGTGATGACGGCCGACATCACCGCGTCCGGCGTGGACCTGCACGAGGTCCACCGGTTCCCGAACCGGCCGGTACGGGTGCGCGGGACGCTGCACTGGGACGTGCTGTCCCTGTGGGCCGGGGTGTTGGACGGGCTGCGGGTGGCCGGTGCCGCCGGGCCGCTGGCCGGCATCGGCGTCGACTCGTGGGCCATCGACTACGGCCTGCTCGACGAGGGCGGCGCGCTGCTGGCCAACCCGGTGCACTACCGCGACGCCCGCACCGACGGGGTCGCCGCACGGGTGGCCGAGGAGCTCGAGCTGTACCCGATCACCGGGATCCAGGAGCTGCCGTTCACCACCGTCTACCAGCTGGTGGCGGCGCGGGACGCCTGGCCCGAACGGCACGCGGCGCACGCGCTACTCATCCCGGACCTGTTCGGGTACTGGCTGACGGGCGCGCTGGGCAGCGAGCTCACCAACGCCTCGACCACCGGGTTGTTCGACGTGCGCACCCGCCGCTGGTCCACCGAAATCGGCGCGCGGCTGGGACTGCGCATGGAGCTGTTCCCGGCCGTGCGCGAGCCGGGCGACCTGCTCGCGCCGGTGCTGCCCGAGGTGGCGGCCGAGGCCGGGATCGCCCCGGCGCCGGTGTTCGCGGTCGGCTCGCACGACACCGCGTCGGCAGTGCTCGGGGTGCCGGCCCGCGACGACCGCTTCGCCTACATCTCCTGCGGCACGTGGTCGCTGGTCGGCGTCGAGCTGGAGGCGCCGGTGACGAGCGAGGCCGCCCGCAGCGCGAACTTCAGCAACGAGCTCGGCGTCGACGGCACGGTGCGCTTCCTGCGCAACGTCATGGGGTTGTGGTTGCTGCAGGAGTGCGTCCGCACCTGGGAGCGCGCGGGCTCGCCGGTGGAGCTGCCCCGCCTGCTGGCCGAGGCGGCGACGCTGCCCGGTGGACGCAGCGTGGTCGACCCCGACCGCCCCGAGTTCCTGCCGCCCGGCGACATGCCGGCCCGGCTGCGCGCGGAGTGCCTGCGCACCGGGCAGCCGGCGCCCGGGACGCCGGCCGAGACCACTCGCTGCATCCTGGACAGCCTGGCCGCGGCCTACCGCCGGACGGTGCGGCAGGCCGCCGAGCTGTCCGGGACGGCGGTCGAGGTCGTGCACCTCGTCGGCGGCGGGGCGCAGAACGCGCTGCTGTGCCAGCTGACCGCCGACGCGTGCGAGCTACCCGTCGTCGCCGGCCCGGTCGAGGCCGCGGCGTACGGCAACGTGCTGGTGCAGGCCCGGGCCGCCGGCGTCCTGTCCGGCGACCGGACGGACCTTCGGGCGCTGCTGCGCGGCGCCGAGACGCGGACGTACCGGCCGTCGGCGACCGCGGCGCGGTGACCGGTTCCGGCCACCTTGGCCGGTACCCCTTGTCCCGTTCTGTCCGGATGACGTACGACTGCGATTGACACGTTTCAGTAGAAAAGTGTCGTCGTCGCCGTGAGGACCCGTCATGAAGCTGCAGCCCCTCCGCGCCGCCCGCCGCGGCCTGCTCGTCGCCGTCCTGGCCGCGACGGCCGCCGCCGCCCCCGTTGCTGCGGGCGCCGCGGTGCCGGGCCATGCCCGCAACCACGCGCCGTCGGCGCCGAGCGGGCTCGTCGTGGACGACCAGCGCAACCCGCTGGCCGTCCAGGGCACGCCGGCGTTCGGCTGGCTGCCGCAGGACCGCGACCGCGACGAGATCCAGACCGCCTACCGGCTGCGGGTCACCACGACCGCCGGCCGCACGGTCTGGGACTCCGGTCGGGTGCGCTCGTCGGCGCAGTCCTGGGTGACCTACCGCGGCCCGGCCCTGACCCCGGGCACCAGCTACCGGTGGACGGTGCGCACCTGGGACCGGCACGGCGCAGCGTCGCCGACGGCCGGCGCCCGGTTCGACACCGGGCTCGGCGACACCGACTGGTCGGGCGCGCAGTGGATCCGGCGCACCACCGCCCCCGGAAACGACACCAGCAACGACTGGACGCTCGCGCGGCGCACGCTGCAGGTCGCCGGCGGCAGTCCGGTGGTGCGGGCCCGGGCCTACGTCGCGGCGATGGGGGACTGGGACCTCGACGTCGATGGGCGCACCGTCGACCGCACCAGCTCCCCGAACTACCCGGGCGAGGGCTACTACGACGTCTCGGACGTCACCGCGCTCGCCCGCGCCGGCGAGCCCCTGACCGTCGGCGTGCAGTACCACTACTGGACGTGCACGTGCCAGGGCCGGGCCAACGGCCCGGTCACTCCCGAGGGACCGTCCGGGCTGCTGGTCAAGGTCGTCGTGCAGCACGCGAACGGGCGCACCGACACGCTCGTCTCGGACGGCTCGTGGAAGGTGACCCAGGACGCCGCCGAGCAGATCGGCACGCTGACCTACCGCAACTCCGACTCCGGCGACCGCGTCGAGTACCTCGACGCCCGCACGGCGCTCGACGGCTGGGACACGTCGTCCTACGACGACTCCGCGTGGTCGGCGCCCGCGGTGATCGGGCCGCACCCCCGCCCGGCCGCGGCGAGCTGCGCCACCTACAAGGGCGCGTCGTCGCCCTTCACGTTCACCCACCTCGTCGCCGAACAGGCACACCTGACGACCACCGTCGTCCATCCTGTCAGTGTGCAAACCATGCCGGATGGTACGGTCTTCGCCGACTTCGGCAAGGTCTACTCCTCGGTGCCGTCGCTGCGGCTGCGCCAGGGCGTCGCGGGCCGCGCGCTCACGCTGACGACGAGCTACCGCGAGAACAACACGACGAGCACCGCCGCAACCAGTCCGGGCACCCGGACGGTACCGCTCGCGTCCGTGGCGAATCTGCACGTGGGTGACGGCATCACCGTGGACGCCCCGGCCGACGGATACGGCGCCGGCCACCCCGAGACCCGCAGCGTCACCGCGATCACCGGCACCACGGCCACGCTCGACCGGCCCCTGCGCCTGGGCCACGCCACCGGGGTCTGGGTGGAGAACACCCGGGCCGGGACGTCGAAGCTGGACACCCAGGGCAGCAACATGCGCTTCTACTACACCGAGAAGGACGGCGCGCAGGTCGCGCAGCCGCAGAAGTACTGGGCCTGGCGCTACGTCGAGATCAGCGACCCGGGAGAGCGGTTGACGGCCGCCGACATCTCGGCCGTCGTCCAGCACACCCAGGCGCCCCACGCGAGCACGTTCAGCAGCAGCAACCCGACGCTGGACCGGGTGTTCACGCTCATGCAGCGCTCGGCGCTGTACTCGGCGCAGGACACCTTCCTGGACACCCCGACGCGCGAGAAGGGCCAGTTCCTCGGCGACACCGAGGACGAGTCGATGGCCACCATGTCCTCGCTCGGCGAGCGCCAGCTGACCCGCCAGGCGATCGTCGACTTCATCGCCTCACAGAACCGGTACTGGCCCAACGGCGCGATGAACGCCGTCTACCCGAACGGCGACGCGAAGCGCGACATCCCCGACTACACCGAGATGTTTCCGGAGTGGGTGGCCGACTACTACCAGCAGACCGGCGACACCACGCTGCTCGCCGAGGCGTACCCGGCGATGAAGAAGGTGGCCGACTACATCCAGAACGCGGTCGACTCCACCGGCCTGGTGTACCAGCTGCCCGGCGGGAGCGGGCCGTACGCCTACGGCATCATCGACTGGCCCGCGCCGATGCGCTACGACACCGTGGTCGACGGCAACGGCGCCGAGACCGTCGTCAATGCCCTCGCCGTCGGCGCGAACCGCGCGGTCACCCAGGCTGCCGCGGCACTGGGCCAGGCCGTTGACGCCAGCACCTACGGCGGACGTGCCGACGCGCTGGTCACGGCCATGAACGCGACGCTGCGCACCGCGAGCGGGCTGTACTCCGACGGCCTCGCGACCGGCACCCACGCGCAGCTGGCCAATACCTCCGAGCACGCGCAGTCCTACGCGGTCGCCTACGGCGTGGCACCGGCCAGCGCGTACGCGCAGCTCGGCGCGGCGATGACCGCCGACGGCATGCAGCAGGGCCCGATGGACCTGCGCCAGCTTGAGGCGGCGCTCGGCGCGACCGGTCGCACCGACACGCTGGTGCGCATCCTCACCGACCCGGACGCCGACGGACCGGCGCAGGCGCTGGCCGAGGGCGCCACGTTCATGCCCGAGCAGTGGCGGCCGGGGTGTGCGGTCGCCGGGTGCAGCGGCAGCGCCGTGAACCAGTCCGACAACACCAGCCTGTCCCACGGGTGGGGCTCGGCCGGCATCGTCGGCATCCAGCGCTCGCTGCTCGGGGTGACGGTCACCGGCGCCGGCGGGTCCCGGGTACAGATCCAGCCGCCCTCGAGCGGGCTGACCTCGGCACGCGGCACCCAGTGGACGGAACGCGGGACGGTGTCGGTGTCCTGGACGCGGCACGGGCAGCGGACCACCGTCGACGTCCGGGTGCCGGTGAACGTGACCGCCACGGTGGTCGTCGGCGGGCACCGGTGGACGGTCGGATCCGGGCATTCGCGGCTGTCCGCCTGACACCCTTCCCCGGTGGTGGTTGCCGGCACGCAACGATCTGGTTTCGGCTGCCGGGGCGGTCCCAGCGCCCGTCGTCGAGGGCTTAGTGTGCTCGAATCACCGGGTTCGCCCCTGCGGTCGGCTCGTTCGAGTCGGCCCGGGGGCACGAACGTCCCGGACCACGAACACGACAGTGAAGGAGACCGATCTTGCGCTCAATGCGTGGGATGCAGCTGGGAGCTATCGCGGTCGGAGCCGCGCTGGTGCTCTCTGCGTGCGGAAGCAGCAGCGGTTCGAGCGGCAGCAGCGCCTCGTCGGGCGGCTCCAGCAGCTCGGGCGGCTCGTCGTCGCCGGCGAAGTCCAGCGCCAAGGTCGGCATGGCCTACGACGTCGGCGGCCGCGGTGACAAGTCGTTCAACGACCTCGCCGCCGCGGGTCTCGACAAGGCGAAGTCGACGCTGGGCGTGACGACCCGCGAGCTCTCGGCCACGCCGAACGAGACCGAGGCGGCCAAGGAGTCCCGGCTGACCCTGCTGGCCAGCAGCGGCTACAACCCCGTCGTCGCGATCGGTTTCGCCTACTCCACCGCGGTCGGCAAGGTCGTGCCGAAGTTCCCGAAGGTGCACTTCGCGATCATCGACGACGACACCAACTGCACGGGCAAGACGGCTCAGCCGAACGTCGAGTGCCTGTTGTTCAACGAGGAACAGAGCTCCTACCTCGTGGGCGTCGCCGCCGCGCTGGCCACCAAGACCAAGAACGTGGGCTTCATCGGCGGCGTGGACGAGCCCCTGATCCAGAAGTTCCAGGCCGGCTTCCAGGCCGGGGTCAAAGCCGTCAACCCGGCGATCAAGGTGCAGGCCAAGTACCTCACCGAGCCGCCGGACTTCACCGGGTTCAACGACCCGGCCAAGGGCCAGACCACGGCCGGCGGCATGTACGACAACGGCGCCGACGTCGTCTACGCCGCTGCCGGTGGTTCTGGGTCTGGGTTGTTCAAGGCCGCGGCAGCGGACAAGAAGCTCGCCATCGGCGTCGACTCCGACCAGTACCAGACCGCGCCGGCCAACGAGAAGCCCTACATCCTGACCTCGGCGTTGAAGGGCGTGGACACCGCTGTCTACAACTTCATCACCACCGATCTCAAGGGTCAGTTCAAGGCCGGCTCGACCCGCTTCGGGCTCAAGGTGAACGGCGTCGGCTACGCGACGTCGAACAGCAAGCTCGACCCGTACAAGGCGAAGATCGAGGCGTACAAGGCGAAGATCATCAGCGGGGCTGTCACGGTCCCGACGACCATCTGATCCACCGTCCCGACATCTGACACCTCCGGAAACGGTCCGGGGACACGCGGTATAGCGTCTCCCCGGACCGTTTCCCGTCCCTGGGAGTTGTGAGGCATGGTCGCTGACGTGACGTCGGATCCGGCGGCACCAGCCGCGGCGGACGCGGTGGTCCTGACCGGGATCACCAAGCGCTATCCCGGCGTGGTCGCCAACGACAACATCAACATCACGGTGCGACGCGGGGACGTGCACGCCATCGTGGGCGAGAACGGCGCCGGGAAGTCGACGCTGATGAAGATCCTGTACGGGATGCAGCGACCGGACGGCGGAGCCATCGAGATCGACGGCCGGCCGGTCAGCTTCTCCTCGCCGTCGGACGCGATCAAAGCGGGCATCGGCATGGTGCACCAGCACTTCATGCTCGCCGACAACCTGACTGTGGCCGAGAACATCATCCTCGGGGCCGAACCCCGCCGTGCAGGACTGATCAACCGGCGCGCGGCCCGCACGCGCATCGGGGAGATCTCCGATGCCTACGGCCTCGGCCTGCGCCCGGATGTGCTGGTCGAGACGCTCGGGGTCGGCGACCGGCAGCGCGTCGAGATCTGCAAGGTGCTCTACCGCGGCGCGCGCATCCTGATCCTCGACGAGCCGACGGCCGTGCTCGTGCCCCAGGAGGTCGACGAGCTGTTTGGCAACCTGCGCGAACTCAAGGCCGAGGGGCTCACCGTGCTGTTCATCTCGCACAAGCTCGACGAGGTGCTCTCGGTGGCCGACGCGATTACCGTCGTGCGCCGCGGCACCACGGTCGGCACGGCCGACCCGAAAACCACCACCGCGGGCCAGCTGGCCGAGCTCATGGTCGGCAGCGAGCTGCCGGTGCCGGAACTGCGCGAGTCGACGGTCACCGACACCGTCGAGCTCGCGGTCTCGGGGCTGACGGTGCGCTCGCCCGACGGCCGCGCCGTGCTCGACCACGTGGGTTTCGACATCCGCCGCGGGGAGATCGTCGGCATCGGCGGCGTCGAGGGCAACGGCCAGGCCGAGCTGGTCGAGACCATCCTGGGACTGCGCACCGTCGATTCGGGCACGATCACGCTCGGCACCGACGACATCTCGCACTGGCCCACCAGACGGCGGCGCACCGCGGGCATCGGTTACATCCCCGAGGACCGGCACCGGCAGGGTCTGCTGCTCGAGGCGCCGCTGTGGGAGAACCGCATCCTCGGTCACCAGACCGAGCGACCCAACGCCCGCGGGCCGTTCATCGACGTCGCCGCCGCCCGGCGCGACACCGAGCGCATCGTGCGCGAGTACGACGTCCGGACCCCGGGCATTGATGTCACCGCCGCGTCGCTGTCCGGCGGCAACCAGCAGAAGCTGATCGTCGGTCGCGAGATGAGCGCCAAACCCAGCGTCCTCATCGCCTCGCACCCCACCCGCGGGGTCGACGTCGGTGCGCAGTCGGCCATCTGGGACCAGCTGCGCGAGGCCCGCGCCGAGGGGCTGGCCGTGCTGCTGATCTCCGCCGACCTCGACGAGCTGATCGGGATGTCCGACACCCTGCACGTCATCCTGCGCGGGAAGCTGGTTGCCGAGATGGACCCCCGCACCGTCACCCCGGGCGAACTGGGCGCGGCCATGACCGGCGCCGCTCCGCACCCGGCGAGCCCCTCGCTGGAACAGCGATGAGAGACCGGCTGAACTCTGCTCTGCTCGGGCTGCTGGCGGCCGTGGTGGCGCTCGTCGTCGCGGTGGCCATCACCTCGGCGGTGCTGGCCCTGACCGACCACAACCCGTACGACACGCTGAAGACGATGCTCGACTACGGCGTCAAGGCCGATCAGCTCGCCAGCACCGTCAACGCGGCGACGACGTACTACCTGTCGGCCATCGCCGTGGCCGTCGCCTTCCGGATGAACCTGTTCAACATCGGCGTCGACGGGCAGTACCAGCTGGCCGCCATCATCGCGGCCGCGTTCGGCGGCCAGTTCGCGCTGCCCGAGGGCCTGCACCAGCTCAGCATCATCGTGGTGGCCATGCTCGTCGGGTCGTTCTGGGCGGGGATCATCGGCGTGCTCAAGGTGACCCGCGGAGTCAGCGAGGTCATCTCCTCGATCATGCTGAACTTCATCGCCACCGCGATCATCGCCTACCTGATCCTGCCGAAGCATTTCGGCGTGCAGCGGGGCAACGACCTCACGACCAAGCCCATCGGCAGCTCGGGTCAGGTGGGCGGGCTCGACCTCATCCCGGGTTCGGACACCAAGATCTACGGGCTGATCGTGATCGCCGTCGTGGTCGGCGTCGGCTTCCAGCTACTGGTGTCCCGCACCCGCTTCGGGTTCGATCTGCGAGCGCTCGACGTCGGCGGCCGAGGCCAGCGGGGTCAACGTCAAGCGCATGGTGCTCGTGACGATGCTGATCTCCGGCGCCATCGCCGGCCTCGTCAACATGCCGGTGCTGCTCGGCGAGGCGCACAACTACTCGCTGAGCACGCCCTCCGGCGTCGGCTTCACCGGCATCGCGATCGCGTTGCTCGGCCGCAACAACCCGCTGGGCATCGTCTTCGCGTCGCTGCTGTGGGGCTTCCTCGACACCTCGTCGAACATCCTGCAGATCAGCAGCGTCCCGACGTCGGTCGTGTCCATCACCGAGGGCGTGGTCGTGCTCTCCGCGGTGGTCGCCTACGAGCTCGTACGCCGTTACGCGCTGGCGCGCCAGCAGCGGCAGGTCGGCCGCGAGCTCGCCGAGCTACCTGTCGACGGCCCTGCACTGGAGGTCTCCCAGTGACGGTGCGCGATCCCTCGGCGCAGGTCACCGGTGACGTCGTCACCGTGCCGACCCGGTTGCCGGTCGGCGGGCACGTGGCGCTGCGGATCCTGCTGGTCAGCGTGCTGGGCATGGCTCTGCTCAGCCTCACCCGCATCATCAGCGGGGCCGACGACATCACCTCCGCCGGCGCGCTCGGCGGCACCATCAACGCGGCGATGCCGATCATGCTCGCCGGGCTGGGCGGCCTGTGGTCCGAGCGTTCCGGGGTGGCCAACATCGGCCTCGAGGGCCAGATGATCCTCGGGACCTGGTTCGGGGCCGAGTTCGCCTTCGCGACGCACAGCCCGTGGATGCTGCTGGTCGGCGGCATGGTGGGCGGCTTCATCGGCGGTGCCCTGCACGCCGTCGCCACCGTCGGCTTCGGCGTCGACCAGATCGTGTCCGGCGTGGCCATCAACATCCTGGCGCCGGGCGTCGCCAAGTACCTGGCCGGCATCTACTTCAACAAGCCGGCCGCGCTGGCCGCCGGCGGTGGTCCCACGCAGTCCCCGCAGGTCGACACCTTCGGGCCGTTGAAGTGGACGTGGGCCGCGAACCACCTCGCCACCCTCGAGCAGCACCACTGGTTCTTCGTATCCGACCTCGCCGGTCTGCTCGAGGGCATCTGCACCAGCCTGACCGTGCTGACCATCATCGCCCTGCTGACGATCCCGGCCACCTGGTTCGTCCTGTGGCGCACCTCCTTCGGGCTGCGCCTGCGCTCGTGCGGTGAGAACCCCGACGCCGCCGAATCGCTGGGCGTGAAGGTCTACACCATGAAGTCGACGGCCGTGATCATCTCCGGCGTCCTTGCCGGGGTCGCCGGCGCGTTCCTCGTCAACTTCACCGGCATCTACCGCGAGAACCAGACCGCCGGTCGCGGGTACATCGGCCTCGCTGCCATGATCTTCGGCAACTGGCGCCCGCTCGGCCTCGCCGCCGGTTCCGGCCTGTTCGGCTACACCGACGCGCTGCAGCAACGCCAGGGTTCGACGTCGGTGCACGCCCTGCTCATCGTGGTCGGTGTCCTGCTCGTCCTGCTCGGGCTCTACCGCGCCTATCGGCGGACGCCGGTGAGCGCGGCGGTGTCGCTCGTCGCCGGGGTGCTCGTGCTGGTCGCATACACGACCACGGACTCGATCCCCAGCCAGTTCGCCACGTACACCCCGCAGATCATCACGCTGTTGGTCCTGGCCGCGGCCTCGCAACGGCTACGCATGCCTGCCGCCGACGGACTGCCGTGGCGGCGGAGAGGGTCGTAGGCGTGCCGCTCGCCTGGGACCTCACCACCCCCGAATTCGTCGCCGACCCGTACCCGCACTTCGCTGCGGCCCGGACCGGGGGCGAGGTCCAGTGGCACGACGGGCTGGGCATGTGGCTGACGTTCACGCACGCCGCGGCCAACACGGTGCTGCGCACCCGCACGCTCGGGCGGAGGTGGGCGCCGCGGACCTTCGTCGACGCCGCACCCGAGGAGGTGCTGGCGGCCTTCGAGCTCATCCACGTCAACTCGCTGCTCGAGAACGAGCCGCCGGTGCACACCCGGCTGCGCCGGCTCGTGGCCGGCGCGTTCGCCCGCGGGCACGTCGAGCGGCTGCGCGGCCGGATCGCCGAGCTGGCCGGGCGGCTCGCCGACGACGTCGCCGACGCGGGGTCCGACGGTTCACCGCTCGACCTGATCGAGCTGTACGCCGAACCGCTGCCGGTGCAGGTGATCGCCGAGCTGCTCGGCGTGCCCGGGAGCGACTGGGGGCTGTTGCGCCCGTGGTCGAACGCGATCGTGAAGATGTACGAGTACCGCGTCACGCCCGAGCAGCGCGCCGCGGCCGAGCGGGCGTCGCGCGAGTTCGTCGACTACCTGCGCGAGCTGGTGACGACCCGACGGGCCCACCCCGGCGACGACCTCATCTCCTCGCTCATCGCTGAGACCGACGGCGACGGTGCCCGCCTGACCGAGGACGAGCTGGTCACCACCTGCACGCTGCTGCTCAACGCCGGTCACGAGGCGACGGTGAACGTGGTGGGCAACGGCGTCAGTGCCCTGCTCGGCCACCACGACCAGCTGGCCGCGCTGCGCGCCGAACCCGCGCTCGTGCCCGGCGCGGTCGAGGAACTCATCCGCTACGACTCGCCGCTGCAGCTGTTCGAGCGCACGGCGACCGCCGACACCGAGGTGGGCGGCGTCGTCGTCGAGGCGGGCAGCAAGATCGCGGCGTTGCTCGGCGCGGCGAATCGCGACCCGGCCGTGTTCGTCGACCCCGACCGGTTCGACGTCAGGCGCACCGACAATCCGCACCTCGGTTTCGGCGCCGGCATCCACTTCTGCGTCGGGGCGCCGCTGGCCCGCGTCGAGCTGCAGGCCTCGCTGTCCACGCTGCTCGCGCGGTTCCCGCGGCTCGCCCTGCACACGCCGCCGCAGCGCCGCCCGGAGTTCGTCATCCGCGGCGTGCGGTCGCTGCCGGTCACGGTCTGACAGCATCATGGCCATGCTCGCTGTCGACTGGCCCGCCCTACGCGACGCCGCGCGCGACGCGATGCGTCACGCGTATGCGCCCTACTCGAACTTCCCGGTCGGGGCGGCGGCGCTCGTCGACGACGGCCGGGTCGTGACCGGCTGCAACGTCGAGAACGCCTCCTACGGCGTCGGGCTGTGCGCCGAGTGCGGGCTGGTGTCGACGCTGCAGGCCACCGGCGGTGGACGGCTTGTCGCGTTCGCGTGCGTCGACGGCGCGGGCGCGGCGCTCATGCCGTGCGGGCGCTGCCGCCAGCTGCTCTACGAGTTCGGGGGCCGCGAGCTGCTGCTGGACACCCCCGAGGGCATCAAGCCCATGACCGACGTCCTGCCGCAGGCGTTCGGCCCGGAGAACCTGCGATGAATTTCGACGCCGTCGAGATCATCTGCATCAAGCGCGACGGCGGCACGCTGACCGACGCCCAGATCGAGTGGGTCGTCGACGCCTACACCCGCGGCGCGGTGGCCGACGAGCAGATGTCTGCGCTCGCCATGGCCATCCTGCTGCGCGGCATGACCGCGAACGAGATCGCCACCTGGACGGCGGCCATGATCGCCTCCGGCGAGCGTCTGGACCTGTCCGGGATCACCCGGCCGACCGTCGACAAGCACTCCACCGGCGGGGTGGGCGACAAGATCACGCTGCCGCTCGCACCGCTGGTCGCAGCCTGCGGAGCGGCGGTGCCGCAGCTGTCGGGGCGCGGCCTGGGCCACACCGGCGGCACGCTGGACAAGCTCGAGTCGATTCCCGGCTGGCGGGCACGACTGTCGAACGAGGAGTTCGTGGCCCAGCTCAACAGCGTCGGGGCGGTGGTCTGCGCGGCCGGCGACGGCCTGGCGCCGGCCGACCGCAAGCTCTACGCGCTGCGCGACGTCACCGGCACCGTCGAGGCCATCCCGCTGATCGCGTCGTCGATCATGAGCAAGAAGATCGCCGAGGGCTCGTCGGCGCTCGTGCTCGACGTCAAGGTCGGGTCCGGGGCGTTCATGAAGCACGCCGACGACGCCCGCGAGCTGGCCCGCACCATGGTCGAGCTCGGCCGCGCCCACGGCGTGCACACGGTCGCGCTGCTCACCGACATGTCGACGCCGCTCGGCCGCACCGCCGGCAACGCGATCGAGGTCGCCGAATCCCTCGAGGTGCTCGCCGGCGGCGGGCCGGCCGACGTCGTCGAGCTCACGCTCGCGCTGGCCCGCGAGATGCTCGACGGCGCCGGGCTGGTCGACGTCGACCCCGCCGACGCGCTGGCCGCCGGACGGGCCATGGACACCTGGCGGGCGATGATCACCGCCCAGGGCGGCGACCCGGCGGCACCGCTGCCGCAGGCCCGCGAGACGCACACGATCACCGCGGCCGCGTCCGGGGTCCTCACCCGGCTCGACGCGCTGTCGGTGGGCGTCGCCGCCTGGCGGCTGGGCGCCGGCCGCGCCCGCAAGGAGGACCCGGTCTCGGCCGGAGCCGGCGTGGTCATGCACGTCAAGCCGGGCGACGTGGTCAGCGAAGGGCAGCCGCTGCTCGAGCTGCGCACCGACGAGCCGGCACGCTTCGAGCGCGCGCTGCAGTCGCTCGAGGGCAGTTGGGAGATCGGCGCCGCGGCCGGGCTGAACCCGCTCGTCCTGGCCCGCCTGGACTGACCAAACCGCGTACCGCCCCCCAGGTGATCAAGAGCAAGAAACGCTCGCCCTGGCAAGCACGTCGCGCTCTTGATCACGAAAGCGGCGGGCGGACGGGAC
>CAZZZE010000002.1:25752-28771 GCA_964658365.1 uncultured Jatrophihabitantaceae bacterium | reverse complement strand
AACGGGATGCGGCCCAGGTGCAGCGGGCCGGAGGCGAACCCGCCGATCAGCCACACCGCTGCGACGGCGATGGTCAGCGGGTAGAAGGCGGGATCGCCCGGGTCGGTCGCCAGCGATAAACCCAGCAGGGTGGTTCCGATGATCAGAGCGATCGCGGCCACGATGCGTCGGCGCTTGAACGCGGCATCGGACTGCTGATGGTCGCGCGGGACCTGTTCGAGCAGGGAGGGCGCGAGCAGGCGCTGCACCCTTTCCTGCAGGGTGGCGATCCGCTCGCTGTTCGCCATGCTCCCAGCGTCGCTCACGGCGACGTCGCGTGCTGCGCCCGGGCCCTGTCCTGTAACGCGAGTCGCACCGCGTCCTGATAGCTCATGGTGTCGCCGGGCAGGAGGTCGTGGATCGACCGGTCGTGCACGATCGTCTCGTTCGTCATCGACTCGACGAGGTTGCGCGCGGTGGGCAGGTCGACGTCGGTGACGAGCGCGAGCCAGCCCGACGACAGGTGCGGGGTGAGTAGCGGGACGTTGAAGCTCGGGAAGCTGCGGCCCTTGGCGGTGGCGGCGAGCTTGAGCATGTCGATGTAGCGCAGCACCTCCGGGCCGCCGACCTCGAAGCACCGACCCATCGCGTCCGGGTTGTCGAGCACTCCGACCAGGTAACGCAAGACGTCGGGCAGCGCGATCGGCTGCGTCCGCGTCTTCGTCCACTTCGGGGTGATCATGAGCGGCAGGTGGTCGACGAGCTGGCGGGTGATCTCCCACGAGATGCCGCCGTGGCCGACGATGACCGCCGCGCGCAGCACGGTGACCGGCACGCCCGTCGCGCCGAGCAGCTCCTCGACCTGCCGGCGCGAGCGCAGGTGCGGCGACAACGGGCCGGACTCCGCGCCCAGACCACCGAGGTAGATGATCTGCCGCACGCCGTTCCCGGCGGCGGCGGTGGCGAAGTTGCGGGCCGCGGCGGCGTCGCGCGCCTCGAAGTCCTTGTTCGCCAGCGCGTGGACGAAGTAGTAGGCGACGTCGACGCCGGTCAGGGCGGTACGCAGGCTGTCGAGGTCGTCGACGTCGGCGCCGACCGCCTTTCCGGCCCCGGTGTAGGAGTCCGGGTTCCGCGTCATGGCCCGGACGTCGTGCCCGGCGTCGACCAGTCGGCCGGCCAGGTGCGACCCGATGAATCCGGTGGCTCCGGTCACGAGCACGGTGAGTGGCATTGTTCCAGGGTTCCCCCGGCGTCCACGGACTATCGCGGCGGGGTCGGCGGCTCAGGCTGCGGAGTCTCGCCGCAGCACCTGCAGCAGCTCGCCGTAGGGCCCGACGAGGTAGGCCTGGTCGCCGCCGGCGAAGCGGGTGTCGCGCCGCGGCGGGTACTCGAACGTGCCCGTGGACTGGCGGCGGATCGCGATGACCCGGATGCGGGCCGACAACTCTGCCATGGTCTTGCCGCTCAGGCCGCCGTCTGCGGCGACGGTCAACCGGCCGATGAGCATCGGCTGCTTGTCGACGTAGAAGGTGTTGAGGATGTCGAGCCCGAGCGCGGCACCGACGAACCACGGGGCGGCCAGGGCGGCGGTGGAGCGCACGAAGTGGAACCCGAAGCCGGTCTCGACGGTATGCGCGAGGTCGCGGTCGAAGATGCGCAGCACGACCGGCACTTCACCGCGTCGCTCGGCCAGCAGGTCGTCGACGACCAGGCCGGTCTCGATGTTGGCGAGGTCGCTGCTGGTCAGCACCGCCACTGCGCGGGCCCGGTCGATCCCGACGGCGTCCAGGCTCGTGGGCACCGTCGAGTCGCCGAACACGACGGGGACGTCGAGTTCACGGGCGCGGGCCAGGAAGCGGTTGTCCTCGTCGCGTTCCAGGACGACGACGGGCTGGCCCGCCGCGACCAGATGCTCGAGCACCCCGAGCCCGACCGACCCGAGACCGACGAGCACCACGTGGTCGTGCATGCGGGTGGCGAGCTGGCGCCCGAGCGATTGGGCGATGCGTCGGCTGACCAGCAGGTTGGTCAGCATCGCGTAGAGGACGGTCACCAGGGTGGCGCCGAGGATCATCAAGACGATGGCCCACACCCGCAGCCAGTCCTGCTGGTGGGCGAAGAAAAAGTCGCCGAACCCCACCGTGGTCAGCGTCTCGGTGGTGAAGTACGTCGAGTCGAGCAGGCTCATGTGCTTGCCCTCGGCGCTGCGGTAGCCGAGCTTGAGCAGCAGCACCGACAGCACGGCGACGCCGAACAGCCCGCCGAGGGTGAGGCGCATCGCCCGCTCGGACTCGGCCACGAAGCCGTGCACGTAGCGGCGCAGCGTGCCGATCGGTTTCAATGGCGCTCGCCGCCGCGGCGGGCGGGTCATCTCGACCACGCCGCGCCCGGCGAGATCCTCTGGAGTGCCGATGACGAAAACCCGGTCACCGGCTGCCACCTCCAGGTCGCGGCCCGGGCAGACCACCATCTCGGCGGACTCGTAGGCCGGCACGACCGCGATCGGGGCGAGGTCGCCGAACAGCAGCCGCAGGGTGCTCTTGCGGGGTGCGGTCAGCTCGCGCAGCTCGAACGGCGAGCCGTCGATGGGAAAGGGCCGCGCGCTGAGATCGAGGCAGGACTCGGCCAGCGTGGGAGCGGCCAGGGTGGCCGGGTCGAGCACGCTGTCCGGGCCGGTGACGCGGGCCAGCGCGCGACCGAGCGCGGCGTTGCCCAGCTCGACGACGACCCGCAGGCCGGGTTGCAGGCGCCGCGCGAGCAGGGCGATCTCGAGGTTCTCGAGGTCCGAGCCGGCCGCGCAGATCAGCGCGGTGGCGGTGGCCAGGTTCGCGTTCTCGAGCGCCGTTGTCCGGCGCGGGTCCACCGGCAGGTGGGCCGCCCCGAGCTCGAGCACGATGGCCAGCCGCCGCGGGTCGGGGTCGTCCTCGACGACGACCACCTGCTCACCGGACAGCCGCAGCTGCTCGACGACCCGCAGCCCCACCCCGTTCAGCCCGCAGACGATGACGTGCGCCCGCCAGTCGCGCCACGGCGCCGCGAA
>CAZZZE010000002.1:23547-25652 GCA_964658365.1 uncultured Jatrophihabitantaceae bacterium | reverse complement strand
CTGGACAGGGATGGCAGGCTGGGGCGATGGGACTGCTGAGCACCGGAACCGTCGGATTCGCCATCGCCGCGACGGGGGCGGCGCACTTCGTTGCGCCGGAGGCCTTCGCCGGCATCACCAAGGCCGCATTCCCCGACGACACCGCAACCTGGGTCATCCGCAACGGCGCCACCGAGACGGCCGTTGGGCTGGCCATCATGGCCCCGCCAACCCGCAAGCTCGGCATCGCTGCGCTGGTGGGCTATGTCGGGTGGCTGGGCTACAACGTCAAGAACAACGCCTAGAACAACGCCGTGTTGCCGCTACCGGCGGCGGTGCACCAGCTCGTTGGGTGGCGTCCCGCCGGGCACCAGCGGCAGGCCCGCCGCGGCCCAGGCCTCGACGCCGCCGGCCAGGTCGGTGGCCGGGACGCCGATGGCGTTCAGTGCGTCGGCGGCCAGCGAGGACGTGTAGCCCTCGGCGCACACCACGACCCAGCGTTGCCCGCGCGCGGCCTGCGGCACCCGGGCGTCGGAGTCCGGGTGCAGCCGCCACTCGAGGTGGTTACGTTCGACGACCAGCGCGCCCTCGATCTCGCCCACAGCCGCACGCTGCCAGATCGGGCGGATGTCGACGAGCAGCGCACCGGCGTCGCGGGCGGCCACGGTCTGCTGCGGATCGAGCCGCTCGAGCCGGGAGCGGGCGTCGGCGAGCAGGTCGTCGACCGAGGAGAACCGAGCAGTCATGTCGTCCAGACTGGCACGTCGGTCAGGACGCGTGCCGGACCGTCCCGGGCTCGAACTCGGGCTCCGGATCCTCGGTGGCCAGCGTCGCGATCGCGCTGAGCTCGCCGTCGACGAGGTCGTAGTAGGTCATCGAGGTCAGCGGCGCGGAGTAGGCGTGGACGCTGACCGCGGGCGCGTCGCCGAGGTTGCGGACGTCGTGGACGTAACGCGGTCCGAACCCGACCGTCGAGCCTGCGCCGCGGCGGTGGTCGTGCAGCCGGCGGCCACGCGTCGTCCCGCTGGACACCGTGCTCTCGGTCAGGACGCCCGACAGCACGGTGAACGAACCGGACGACCCGCCGTGATCGTGCAGCTGGGTGCCCTGGGTCGGTAGCCAGCTGATCAGCCAGACGTCGACGCGGCGGTCGCGGTAGATGCGCTGGTGCCAGCGCTGCTCGGGATCGAAGTCGACGTAGGGGTACTTGCCGGAACAGACCTCGTCGGCGAAGAAGCGGGTGAAGTCGGTGAGCTGCCCGAGGTCGAAGTAGAGCCCCGTGGAGGCGACGTCGATCATGGCGCCGAGTGTGCCGGACCAAGACCGCTATGTCTATCGAATCAGTGGACAATTACAGGATCCTTCGATGATCGGACTCGTGGGCGGGCCACTGTTCGCGCTCTACTGGCGGTCGTTGCGGGTGAATCGTCGGCAGGACTTTGCGCGGGACGCCGACGAGCTGCGGCGCGCGCTGCGCAGCCATTTTGCCGCGGACGGCCGGCGCTAGCCGCTACGGCGGGCCGGCGCCGGGCGGGGCGTCCTGGTTGTCGGTGGCCGGTTCGACCGGATAGGGCGTCTGCCCGCCGAACAGGGCAGCCAGCAGCACACCGATGTCCTCGGCGACCCCGCCCACCGCGTCGAGAGCCTGCTGGAGCACCGGCGCGGTGAGGCCGACGGGGCTCAGGGTCTGCGACACGACCACGGTGTCGCCCTCGAGCAGCACCGCGCAGGACAGCGCGCGTCGCTCGATGTCGTTGAGCTCGCGGAACAATCGCAGCGACGGCTTGAGCTCGCACGCGGCGTGGGCGAACACCCGGACCATCACCGGCGCGGTGGGCAGCACGGCCACCCAACAGGCCGCCGTACCCCGACGGAAGGCGTAGTCGCCGTCGCTGTCGGCGACGACCCGGCAGCTGTCCCAGATCGTCTCGAGCAGCTGCTCGACATGCGATCGGATCCACATCAGTTCGCTCATCATCGACCCCTCTGCCTCGGTGCGACCACCATGACAGCGGGGTCCGACAGTTTCGCGACAGCCGGTGCGATCAGTCGATCATGCGGGTGCGTGGCCAGCCGTGCGCGATCTCGATGCGGTTGAGTTCCTCGGCCAGCCACGCCGGCGAGGG
>CAZZZE010000002.1:0-23447 GCA_964658365.1 uncultured Jatrophihabitantaceae bacterium | reverse complement strand
AGCTCGGGGGCGGTGTGCGACGTCGTCACCTGTAACGCGGGTCGTCCTGACTGTCCGGCGCCGATGCGCACGGCCTCGTCGTAACCGGTGAGGACGGGCTCGCCCCATTCGCTGAGCAGCACGTTGCCCGGGTTCACGTTGCAGTGCACGACGTCGACGTCGTGCGTCGTCTCGAGGGCGCCGGCCAGCTTGATGCCGATCGCGGCGACCTCTCGTGCCGGCAGTCGCCGCCCACCCTGCAGCGCGTCGGACAGCGTGCCGCGGCAGCGCTCGAGCACCAGCGCCGGCCGGCCGTCGTCGAGCTCCATACGTTGGTAGAGCGAGATGATGTGCGGGTGCGTGGAGATCGGCGCGAGCACGGCAGCCTGGTGATCGATGATCTCGTGCAGCCACTCCGGTCCGGACCTCAACGGCACCTTCACCGCGACCAGGCGGTTGGTGTCGGCTTCTCGGGCCTCGTAGACGGTGAATCGGGCTCCGTGGTGCAGCGGGCGCACGTGGTGGAACCGGTTGCCGAGATCATCGTCGGCGACCGGACGTCGATCGATCAGCGGCGCCATGCAGCTCCTATACCCACAGAAGCTTAACTCACATCGGCTTAACGACGATTTTCTGCGTGGAGGGTTTGCGAGTGCGGGCTTCCTACGGCACGACGGTAATGGGCCAGGCGGCGTCCTTCACGAGGCGGGTGGCGAGCGACCCGACGAGCTTGTGCCCGGCCTGGGTCGATGCGCCGATGACGATGGCGTCGACCCGTAGCTCGGTGGCGACCGCGATGAGCGCCTTGTAGGGATTGCCGCTGCGCACGACGAACTTCGAGCTGATGTTCAGTCGTGCGGTGCCCTCGGCGAAGCTGCGGTGCAGCTCGTCGGTGATGTCCTCGGGCATCTCGATCAGCGCACCGGCCGTGCCGGCCATGGCCCGGACCGAGGCGCTGCCCGTGGACTGGACGTAGAGACCGATGAGGTGAATGCCCTGGCGGCGGGCCATGCCGGCCGCATAGGCCGCCGCCCGCATCGAGGTCGCTGAACCGTCGATGCCCACGAGCATCGTGCGCGGGCCGTCGGTGCCGAGCTCGAAACCGGATTGGACCATGGCGAGAGTGTGCCCCGTCCACCCGCGGTCGCGGTATCGCCGCCCCGCTGCCGGCCGAAGGTCGTGCCCGAGTCCTCGCTATCCCGCACTCAGGCGGCGAGGCGGCGCGCAGCCGCGAGCGCGGACAGCCGGTCCTCTGCGTCACGTTCTTCCCGACCTGCGCCGGGCGGGTCGGGTTCCCGGCTGTGGTAGCGGTGGCCGGTGGGGGTGATGGTCACGATGCTGCCGTCGGGCTGGGGCACGCTGCGCCACCCGGCCGTCTCTTTGATGTAGTTGCAGGCCTCGCAGGTGCCTTCGCCGTTGCTGATGTTGGTCGGGCCGCCGTCGGCGTGGGCCCTGATGTGGTCGGTGTGCCGGATGGGCGCGTCGCACCACGGGGTGCGGCAGGTGCGGTCGCGCAGGCGGACGAAGCGGCGCTCGTTGTCGGTGAAGTACCGGCGGGAGGAGTCCATGGCCGCGAGCCGCCCGGTGGTGGGCTGCCGGAACAGGCGGCGCAGCCACTTCTGACCCTGGCTGTGCAGCGCCAGCTGGCGGGCCAGCCCCGCGGGGATCGGTCCGTACCCGATCAGGTCGGCCGGCTCGTCGCGTCCGTCGTCGTCCGCCGCAAGCTCCGCCTCGTCGGTCGTCTGACCGGGGTGGGCGTCGCCGAGCAGGGTGCGGTCGGTCATGACGAGTTCGATCTCGACCGGGACGGCGTCGGCGGTGCTCTGTCCGGTGATGCGTTCGACGAGGGTGTCGGCCATGATCTGCCCCCGGCCGCGATCGTCGCCGCCGGCGGTGGTGGTGTCGGCGGCCTGGCACAGTGCGCGATAGGTGGCCACGCCCGGGCCGACGGGCAGTAACGCAGTGAGCCAGCACATGGTTTCCGGTGCCGGTCGCAGGGTGACCCGCCGGTCCTTGGCGGCGCTGTTGGTTCGCTCGAGCGCGCCGTGCGGGTCGAGCCGGAAGCCGGCCCTCCGCGCCTCGGCCTCGACGCGGCGATCGCCCCAGGCCTCGAGGTGCGGGGCGAGCTCGGCGTCGACCAGCGCGCGGTCGGCGCGGGAGAGCCAGATCGTCTCGCGGGCGATCAACGTGGCGCGCCACTCGGTGATGCGACCGGCGGCCAGGGCGGCGAACGTGTGCGGCAGTTCGCTGGGCAGGATCGCGGCCCAACCCAGGTAGCGCTGCGCGGCCCAGGGCGAGATGCGTCGGGCGAGCGCGATCTGCCCGGCGATTCCATCGCGCTGCCGGGTGGTCTCGACGCCGGCCACCGCCTGCTCGGCGCGTTGCGAACGTTCGAAGTCGCGGGTCTCGACCGCCTGGGCAGCCGCCGCGACGGACTTCAGCTCCTCGAACAGTCGGACCCGCTCGATACGGTCGGAGTCGTCGACTGCCGGGGCCAGCGCACCGAGGGCAGCGATCAGCGCTCGCACCGTCTCGGTGCTCGCAGCGGCCGCTTGGTCCATATTGCTATTGTAGAACATACGAGCTAATACGGCAAGCTGAATTGCGACGTTCAACCCGTGAAAAGCGGTCGCCTTCGCCGGTGAAATTTCCGAGCAGCCCACTGGCTCTCAGTGAGCGTGGGAGAGCCAGAGCCAGCTGGCGAGGGCGAATCCGGATGTTGCGACAACCGGGCGCATGACCGAAGCCGGGACGTGGCGCGTGACGCGCGGCCCGACGGTGCTTCCGATCAGCATGCCGCCCGCAAGGGACAGGGTGGCGGTGTAGTCGATGGGCGACAAGACGATCAGGGCGAGCGAGGCAGTCACCGAACCGGCCCCGATGAGCATGTTCTTGAGCGCGTTCGCTGTCGGTAGGTGCGCATTGACGGTGATCAGCACGACGGCGAGGGTCATCACGCCCGACCCGGCGCCGAAATAGCCGGCGTAGACGGACACCAGCACCATCGCCGTGTCCAGCAGCCAATCGGGTGGGTGCCGCAGCTCTGCGCGATGTCGGGTGAGGATGGGTGACAGCAACAGAGACAGTGATCCGGTCACGACCAGGAACGGCACCAGTTGCGCGAAGTTCTGCGCGGGCGTGGCGAGCAGCAGGCCCACGCCGATGGCCGCGCCCAGGGCGGCGAACGGGAGATGACGGGCCAGCCATCGCCCGCGACCCGCAAGCTCGGGCCCGGAGGCCAGCGCGGAACCAGGCCACAACGCTGTTCCGGCGACGATGTTGGCGACGTTGGCCGTCAGCGCGGGCACTCCGGCGAACAACAGCGCCGGATAGGAGACCAAGGAGGCGATCGCACCGGCGGTCCCGAGCGCCCCGGCAAGGACGCCGGCTGCGAGCAGGAATCCCACCGCGGTAGGAGTGTTCATCCGCCGGTTGCCTGCACTGACAGGACCCTAGCCAGTAACTCCCATGGCTGCAACAATAGGGTTATGCACCACGTGCCCGACGACGTCGCGCTGCCGCTCACGACAGGTCATGACTGGTGGCACTGGCTGGGCGGCCGGCCCTCGATCGATCTGCTCAACACCCGCCGTGAACGATGGCGGCGCGACATCGAGACCCTCGTGACACCCACAGACATGACCGAGTGGCTGTACCGAGCGCGATTGCTCGACGATGCCCACGACGCCAGCCCAGCTCAGTTACGGAACGCCCACCGCCTCCGTCGGGCGATCGACGAGTGCCTGCTTGCGGTCGTGGCCGCGCGTCCGATTCCACGGACTGCCGTCGCCGACATCAACCGACAGATCCCGGACGCGACGACAGCGGTGTTGCTGCACTGCGACGGCACCGGCCAGCTGAGCCTGGCACCGGTGATCGTGGCGGACCCGATCGACCATGCGCTAGGCCGTCTCGCTGTGGACGCGGCCGCAATCCTTGGCAGTGATCTCCGCACCCGCGTGCGAATCTGCGCCGCAGACCGATGCAGCACGCGCTTCTACGACGCGTCCCGCGCCGGGACCCGACAGTGGTGCTCGATGAGCGGGTGCGGCAACGCCGCCAAGGCCCAACGCCACCGCGCCCGACAAGCCGGCAACGTGGACGGACGACCTGCGCGTCAGTAGCGCCCCCGATCAGCGATCGCTCACCGTGACGCAGCGCGTTCGGTGAGCAGGTCCAGTACCCGGACGACGGCCGGCTGGTCGGCGACGGCGTCGCGCACCCGGACCGAGATGCTGCGTGTCGGTGTGGGATGCCCGATCGGGACCGCGACCGTCCCGGGTGGCAGCTCGCCCAGACCCAACCGCGGGACAACGGTGATACCGAGCCCTTCGGCCACGATCCGGATCGCGACCGGGTAGTCCTGGGCTTCGACGTGGAACGCCGGCGTGAACCCCGCGGCCCGGCAGGCGGCGAGAAGGACCTCGCGGCACGGCCCCCGGGCGACGTCGTTGTCGACCCAGACGTGGTCGCGCAGGTCGGCGAGGCCGACCTCGGCGCGGCCGGCGAGGTCGGAGCCGGCGGGCACGACAACGACATAAGGCTCGGTCACCAGGTGTCGCACCCGCACGCCGGTCGCCGTGAGCGGGTGGGTCCCGTCGACCACGACCGCGATGTCCGGCGCAGGCGCCTCGGGCTCGGCCAACTCCTGGAGCCGGAGGTCGAGGCGCAGCCGTGGGAACTCGCGGGACACCGCAGCGACCACTGGCGGGATCCACGCCGCGCCCGCCGAGGCGAAATAGCTCACCGACAGCGTGCCGACCCGGCCACAGCGCAGGTCCGCGACCAGGGCGTCGAGCTCGGCGAGCTGGTGGAACACCGACTCCGACCCCTGGGCGATGGCGATGCCGGCCGTGGTCGGAGTGATGCCACGACCCGCCTTCTCGACGAGGGCGAGGCCGGTTTCGCGCTGCAGCGCGCCGAGGTGCTGGCTGATGGCCGACGGGGTGTAGCCGAGACTCGCGGCGGCGCCCTGCACCGAGCCGTCGGCGACAACGGCCCGCAGCACACGCAAGCGGTGGACGTCCATGCCCATGACCGTACAGCTCAGCTACACCGTCCTGCAGAAAACGTCGCTTGTGCTGAACAGTGGGGTCGCGAGACGGTGGTGTGGTGAACGAGAGACGCCTGGCCGCCGCCGCCGCAAGCACGACCATCGTGCTGTGGGCAAGCGCGTTCGTCGTCATCCGCCGCGTCGGTGAGTCGTACTCGCCCGGAGCCATGACGTTCCTGCGCCTACTGGTCGGCGCCACTGTGCTCGGACTGCTTGCACTGCGCCGCCGTCGGTCGCTGCCGCGAGGTCGCACCCTCGCCGTCGTCGTCGGGTACGGCGTCGCGTGGTTCGCGGGTTACACCGTCGTCCTCAACTGGGCTGAGCGGCACCTCGACGCCGGCACCGCCGCGATGCTGGTCAACGTCGCACCGCTCCTGGTCGCAGTGGCCGCCGCGGTGCTGTTTCACGATGGCCTGCCGCGACCGGTCGTCCTCGGCCTCGCTGTCGCGTTCGCGGGCGTCACCGTCATCACGGTCAGCAGCGACCGCGGCGGCGCAGACACCCTCGGGGTCGTGCTCGCACTCGCCGCAGCCGTGCTCTACGCGGTCGGGGTGCTGCTGCAGAAGGTCGCGCTGCGCACCGTCGACGCGCTCACCGCCACCTGGGTGGGCTGCGCCGCGGGCCTGCTCGCCACGGCGCCGTTCGCCCCCGCCGCAGTGTCCGATGTCGCAGCGGCGCCCGTGAACACGACGCTCGGGGTGGTGTTCCTCGGGGTCGGCCCGACCGCGGTCGGTTTCACGACCTGGGCGTATGCCCTCGCCCGGACCGACGCCGGCCGGATGGCTGCGACCACCCTTGCCGTGCCCGCCGTCGCCGTCGCGCTGTCGTGGGTGACGCTCGGCGAGATCCCGACGCTGTGGGGTCTGCTCGGTGGGGTGCTGTGCCTGGCCGGGGTGGCGCTGAGCCGCCGCAGGCCGGCTGCGCCGACTGTGCGCCCGGATCCGGTCGCCGTCCTGGCGGACGCGAGCCCGCTGGGACATCAGTCCGCTGGCGATGTCGGTCCTTGATCCAATCGGAACACGGCGACTTCAGGGGCAGCGGCTTCGATCTGTGCGTGGTCGGCGTCCGGTGGGAAAGGGAACTGGGCGATGGCCCAGGGGGCGTTCATGAGCGCAACGTAGGACTGGACGATGTCGGCGATCTGGCGTGCGTCCTCGACGGTGGCAGCGCGAGCGGGTTCGCGAGCGTCGCGCGAGAGGATGGCGCAGACAGGATCGGCTAGCAGGTTCCGGACCCAGTTGCGGGAGCGGACCGGGGACACGACGTAGCGGCAATCGTGCAGAGTGACGACCGCGATCGGCACTTGGTGAATGGTGCCAGTGCGTCGCCCTCGGACCTCGAGCACGCGGCGGACGTAGCCCCCCTCCACGTAGGGTGCAGGGTCGGCATCGAGGATGGCCTGTGCCATGCGCCGGTTGGACTCCCGGTACTCATCGGGGGTTGAGAAGCTGGGCGCGGGTGTGCTCACGGGTCCTCCCTGGACACTAACCACCAAGTACTTAGATATTCTAAGCACATAGCCCGGAGGTGGCGGTGGATGACGCGGCCCGGATCGTCGCTGCCCTGCGGCGGCTCACCGGAGCATTCACCGCCAGCGGTCACAGGTTCGGTGAGCAGCACGGCCTAGGCCGCACCGATGTCACCGCGCTCGTTTTGATTACCGAACGCGCCGAGCACGGGGAGCCGATCGGCCCGACGCACCTTGCGCGCTTGCTCGGAATCAGCGCCGCGTCGGCCACGGTGTTGATAGACCGGCTCGTGCGCGCCGACATCCTCGTGCGTGAGCACCACCCGAGTGACCGGCGGCGGGTGCTGCTCGTACCGACGCCACGTGCACACGCCGCGGGCCGCGAACACTTCGGCGCCCTGAACGCCGAGATCGTGAACCTGCTCGCGGCCTACCCCGTACCGCAGCTCAGCGCGGCCGCCGACATGCTCGCCCACGTGGCCGACCTGGTCGAAGCCCGATCCGAAGACATGCCGGAGTGAGGACGACGCACGCGACGGACGGCACGCGCGGAGGCCGCTAGATTGCGTCGATGATTGTCGATGCCGTTTCCGTTCGCGACGTCGCGCCGCTCATCGACGCGCTCACGGCTGAGTTGGCAAGCAGCGGTTACGACGAGAGCGAGATGTTCGGCTACTCCGTCGACCGGCTCGAACGGTCCGGCGTCCACCTGGTTGGTGCGTCCGTGGACGGGGTGGTC
The DNA here is from genome assembly GCA_964658365.1 of uncultured Jatrophihabitantaceae bacterium. Taxonomy (GTDB): domain Bacteria; phylum Actinomycetota; class Actinomycetes; order Mycobacteriales; family Jatrophihabitantaceae; genus Jatrophihabitans. The sequence goes on along the minus strand of CAZZZE010000002.1, from coordinate 16,208 downwards.
GTCGGCATCGGCGGCGTCGAAATCGCCGATGACGGCACTGCCGAGCTCAAACGGTTCTACGTCGTCCCGGAGCACCGTGGAAGCGGCGTGGCGTCGGCCATTCTCGGGAAGTTGTTGGCTCACGCCGAGGCCTCCGGCGCACATGTCGTCCGCCTCGAGACCGGAGTGCGACAGCACGCCGCGATCCGGTTCTACGCCCGGCATGGATTCGAGCACATCGAACCGTTCGGGCCATATGTCGGCAGCGCCTCGTCGGTGTGCATGTCCCGCGCGACGTCCACCTGACCGTCGGTTACGCGCTACCCACGCCGCGAGGCGTCGAGCCGGTAGAGGACGTGACGACGTTGCGGATGGCCGTCCGGGAGTGCCGGATGGTCGAAGTCGTCGGCGGGATCGTGCCGCATGCCCAGGCGGCTCATCACGGCGCGCGAGCGCTCGTTCGCCCTCGTCGTGAACGACACCAGTTGCCCCAGTCCGAGCCCCAGCGCTTCCTCGGAAGGGGCGAAAGCGAAGGCCACGACGGCGCGGGCGGCCTCGGTCACGTAGCCGTGCCCCCAGGCGTCGCGGCGAAGTCGCCAGCCGATTTCCGTCGCCGGTGCGAACGCAGCCGCGAAGGACACTGTCGCAAGGCCGGTGAAGCCCAGGAATGCCCCCGATGAGCGCTCCTCGAGCGCCCACAGCCCCCAACCGTCCTGCCGTTCGAACGCGGCGACGATGCGATCGACGAGCGCGTCGCTCTGTTCGCTGGTGAGCGGAGCCGGGAAGAACCGCATGACCTCGGCGTCGGCGTTCAGCTCGGCGAAGGGCGGGCGATCTGCGGGTCGCCACGGCCGCAGCACGAGGCGTTCCGTCTCCAGCGTCGTCACCCGGCGACCGTAATCCGCCCCTGGCGCACCCGCCGGCCGCCACTGCGCGACGAGTGCCGGAGTTGCCCGCCGACGGACGGGCGGATGCGCGACACTCGTCCGGTGTTGCTGCAGGCGTGCGTGAACGGGGCGCGCTCGCCCGCGGAACATCCGGCGATTCCGGTGACGGCGGCGGGACTTGCGCGCGACGCGCAGCGGGTCGCGGGCGCCGGTGCCGAGTCGGTCCACCTGCATGTCAAGGACGACGCAGGCATCGACACCGCCGACCCGGTCCGCGCCGACGCCGTCCTCACCGCGGTCCGGGCCGGCGCGCCCGGGCTGCCGGTCGGCGTCACCACCGGCGCGTGGGCCGAACCCGACCCCGCTGCCCGGATCGGTGCGATTCGGGCGTGGACGGTGCTGCCGGACTTCGCCTCGGTGAACTGGCACGAGGCCGGCGCAGAGGAGGTCGCCACATGCCTGCTCGGGCGCGGCGTCGCGGTCGAGGCCGGCCTGTGGCACGCCGACGCCGTCGCCCGTTGGCTCGCCTCACCGCTGGCAGGTCGATGCCTTCGCGTCCTCGTCGAACTCCCTGCCGACCTGCCGTCCGTCGATGTGCCCGAGCGGGCCGACATGCTGCTGGCAATGCTGCAGGGCGTCGAGCTGCCGGTCCTGCTCCACGGCGAGGACGGCAGCTGTTGGGCCGCCGTCGAGCATGCCGGACGCCGCGGCCTGGCGACGCGGATCGGCCTTGAGGACTCGCTCGTCCTGCCTGACGGCCGGCGCGCCCGCGACAACGTCGAGCTCGTCGCCGCGGCGCTGCATGTCCTACGCGGATCGCGGTGACCAGCGGTGAAGGCCCGCGGCCGTCAGGTCATCGCCGTGAGCGCGGCCAGCCGGGTGCGGTCGAGTTCGCGGTCGGCGTAGATGAGCCGGACCGCGGTTGCATCGGGGTTTCCCGCGTCCGGTCCGCGCCAGACCTGTCGCAGGCCGGCCCGCTGCGCGGTGGCCATCGACGCCGCGTTGTTCTCGAGCAGGAAGGCGATCACCGGCCGGTCGCGGCGCGTGCGGTGCGCCGCGTCGATGGCGGCGGCGCACAGCTCCGTGGCCAGTCCCTGGCGGTGGACCTCCGGCGTCAGCCGGTAGTACAGGTTCCACCAGGTCGCGCCGGGCGGGACCGCGCAGCCGCCCATGCCGGCGATGTGGCCGGCCGCCAGCTCACCGACCGCGTGCCGGAGCGTGACGATCCAGTATCCGAGCCCGTCCCGGTTCCACTGCTGTTCTCGCTCGACCAGGTAGCGGCGCGTCTGCTCGACCTCGGTGTGCCGGCCGGACGGGAGGTGGCGCCACACCCGCTCGTCGGAGTGGAGTGCAGCCATCGCGTCGAGGTCGGCCGGGCCGGCCGGCGTCAGCAGCATGCGCGCCGTTTCGACTCGTCGTACGTCGGACGTCATCAGCTCGCGTCGTCGCGGAGCTCGCTGCTCGGCATAGGCACCAGCGTGCCCGAGAGCTGGCGGCGACGCGAGGGAATAGCCGTCCGAAGCACCTCGTTCGCACCGGCATGTCGACGATCAGCATCTTCGGCGGCACCGGTTTCGCCGGCAGCCGCATCGCCCGCGAGGCCGTCGCCCGCGGCCACCGGGTCACGTCCTACTCGCGCCACGCACCGGCCACGCCGATCGACGGTGTGACCTACCGAACCGGCTCGCTCGCCGACCAGCAGGCCGTCGCCGCGGCGGCGACGGACGCCGACGACCTCGTCATCGCGACACCCAGCGCCGATGTCGAGGGCAGGCCGCTCGTCGGGTACCTGCCGGCGGTGATCGACGCCGTGAACGCCGGCGGCGCGCGGCTGTCGTTCGTCGGCGGGGCCGGCTCGTTGCTGCTGCCCGACGGCACGCGGCTGGTCGACAGCCCCGACTTCCACGACGACTGGAAGCCAGGTGCGCTGGCGCACTGCGACGTCCTCGAGGCACTTCGGGCCGCGCCCGAGCCGCTCAGATGGTTCTACGTCAGCCCGCCGGCGATGTTCGGGGCGTGGACGAACCTGCCGCCCACCGGCAGCTACCGACTCGGCACCGATGAGCTCATCAGCGACGCCCACGGCGCGTCCTCGATCTCGGGCGAGGACTTCGCCACGGCGTACGTCGACGAGATCGAACGGTCCGCGCACCCGCGGCAGCGGTTCACCGTCGGTCGGTAGGTGAGTCGACCAGCGCCGAGTACACGAGCTGGCGCAGCTGCGAGCGCAGCGGGTAGGTCGAGGACGGCAGCAGCTGCGTCATGAAGATCGCAGTGATGTCCTCGACCGGGTCGACCCAGAACGCCGTGCTGGCCGCGCCGCCCCAGCCGAACTCTCCGGCCGATCCCATCGCGTGGCCGGCGAGCGGGTCGAGGGTCACCGAGAAGCCGAGCCCGAAGCCGGTGCCGGTGAACGGCGACTCCGCGAACAACGGGCGCCCGAACGTCTCGAGGTCGGTGTTGCCGGGCAGGTGGTTGCGCGTCATGAACCGCAGCGTGCGGTCGCCCACGAGCCGGACGCCGCCGAGCTCGCCGTAGTTGCGCAGCAGCTGGGTGAAGCGGTGGTAGTCGCCGAGGGTCGAGTACAGACCACCGCCGCCGGAGAACCAGGTCGGCGCCGCGCTCGCTTCGCCGACTTTGCCGACCCGGGTGATGCCGCCGGCGGCCCCGGGCACGTAGAGCGCAGCGAGCCAGTCCCGCGCGCCGTCGGACAGCACGAACGCGGTGTCGGTCATGCCCAGCGGCTCGAAGATCATCGTCCGCAGGGCCTCGTCGAGCGGCATGCCGCTGAGCACCTCGACGAGACGGCCGAGCACGTCGGTGGCGACCGAATAGTTCCACTCCGCGCCGGGTTGGAACAGCAACGGCATCGACGCGAACGTGTCGGTGACCTCGGCGAGGTCGACGCCCGGCGGCGAGCCCCACTCGTACCCGCGATTGCGGTAGATCGCGTCGACCGGATGCGCGCGGTGGAAGCCGTAGGTCAGGCCCGACGTGTGCGTGAGCAGGTGCCACACTCGCATCGGCTCGACGACCGGCACGGTGACCGGCTTGAGGTCCGAACCGCCGGTGAACACCCGTGATTCCCCGAACGCCGGCAGGAACCGCGACACCGGATCGGTGAGCTCGAAGGCGCCCCGCTCGTAGAGCATCATGGCCGCGAGCGAGGTGACGGGCTTGCTCATCGAGTAGATCCGAAAGACGGTGTCGAGCTCGATCGGCAGGTCCGACTCGACGTCTCGTCGACCTCGCGTGCTCACGTGTGCGAGCCGGCCGCGGCGGGTGAGCAGGAACGACCAGCCGGCGAGCTGCCCGTCGTCGACGTAGCGGCCGATCCGATCGTCCAGCCCGGTGAGGCGGGCGGCGTCGAAACCCAGTTCGGCGGGATCGGTCTCGACAGCGAGATCGGCTCGTGGCATCGGCATAGGCACAGCATGCCGTCCGGGGTCGCGTGTGCCGAGATTCTCGGCGCGGGTCGTGGCGGGGAGCGCCGTCGTTTCGTTACGGTCGTGGCACCGGACGAGCGTCGTCGCAGGGCAGCACGTGGGCGGAGGACGAATGATCAGCATCGCGTCCACTGCGCTGACCCATCCCGGACGGGTGCGCACGTCCAACGAGGACAGCCTGGTGGTCACCGAGCGGCTGGCGGCGGTGGCCGACGGGCTGGGCGGCCACGCGGCGGGCGAGGTGGCCAGCAAGATCGCCGTCGACCGGATGCGCGAGCTCGGCGACGTCGCCGACCTGCACCCCGACCACATCATCGAGGCCATCGCCGACACCAACCGGCTGATCCTGGCCGCAGTGCGCGAGAACCCCGACACCGCCGGCATGGGCACGACCATCACCGGCGTCGCCGCGGTGACCCTCGACGGCGTCGAGCACGCCGCCGTATTCAACGTTGGCGACTCGCGCACCTACCGTCTCGTCGAGGGCGACTTCGCGCAGGTGTCGGTCGATCACTCCGAGGTCCAGGAACTGCAGGACGCCGGCCAGATCACCGCGGAGGACGCGGCGTCCTACCCGCGGCGCAACATCATCACCCGGTGCCTGGGCACCGAACCGGCGCCCCAGCCGGACCTGTGGGTGTTCGTGCCCAGCGGGACCGAGCGGTTCGTGCTCTGCTCCGACGGGCTCAGCGGCGAGGTCGCCGACGACGCGATCGCCGCGACCGTGCGCGAGAACACCGACGCCGAGCAAGCCGCCGAGTCCCTGCTCCAGCAGGCACTCGACAGCGGGGGCCGCGACAACGTCACGGTCATCGTCGTCGACATGAGCAACGACGACCCGGTCCTGGTCGACGAGCAGCTGGGTGCCGACGCCGGCGCGAGTACGCAGCCTGCCTCGTGACGTCGGCAAGCCGCTCGCAGGGCCTACGGCCGCAGGCAATAAATTCGCAGGGCCTGATGGCCGGAGAGGCACTATCTTGTCCGATATGAGCGGGTTGGCTGATACGTCAGAACCGGCGATCGCCCGCCGTCCCCTCACCGATCCCATCGATCGTCGACTTGCCCGCGCACTGGCCGCCGACGGACGCAGCACCCTGCGGGCGCTCGCCGAGGTGACCGGGCTGTCCGTCTCGGCGGTCCAGGCGCGCGTGCGCCGCCTCGAGTCCGACGGCGTGATCCGCGGCTACACCGCCCTGCTCGACCCGGAGTCCATCGGCCTGCCCCTGGCCGCACTCATCGCGATCACCCCGCTCGACCCCGCGCAACCCGACGACGCCCCGGAGCGGCTGGCCGGCCTCGATGCGATAGAGGCGTGTCACTCCGTGGCCGGCGACGACGCCTACGTGCTGTTCGTCCGGGTGCCCACGCCGACAGCGCTCGAGCAGTTGATCCGCGAGATCCGCAGACGGGCCCGCGTATCGACCCGCACGACCGTCGTGCTGCAGACCTTCTTCGAGCAGCGATCCGTTCCGCTGGACGCCGTACCGTAAAAAGCGCGCGCCAGCGGGGCGCATGGCCGGAAAATGTTCGCTACGCTGCCGCTATGACCGCACTGCACCCGCTCGCCAGCATCTCCCCGGCAGACGTCCACCGGACCATCGGGCAACACATGCTCGCCGACGGATTCGACCTCGTGCTGGATCTCGACGCCTCGACCGGCTCGACCCTCGTCGACGCGCGCGACGGCACGCACTACCTCGACCTGTTCACCTTCTTCGCCTCCTCCGCGCTCGGGATGAACCATCCCGCGCTCGTCGACGACGCCGACTTCCGCGATGAGCTGGCCCGCGTCGCGATGAACAAGCCGAGCAACTCCGATGTCTACACCGTGCCGATGGCCCGCTTCGTCGAGACGTTCGCCCGCGTGCTCGGCGACCCGGCCCTGCCGCACCTGTTCTTCGTCGACGGCGGTGCGCTGGCCGTCGAGAACGCGTTGAAGGTCGCCTTCGACTGGAAGTCACGCTGGAACGAGGCGCACGGCATCGACCCCGCCCTGGGCACCAAGGTGCTGCACCTCGAGCGGGCTTTTCACGGTCGCAGCGGTTACACCATGAGCCTGACGAACACCGACCCGAACAAGGTCGCCCGCTTCCCGAGGTTCGACTGGCCGCGCATCCCGTCGCCGTCGATCAACGGGCACGCCGATGTCCGGGCCGCCGAGGACGACGCGCTCGCCGCCGCGCGCCGGGCGTTCGAGGCGAACCCGCACGACATCGCCTGCTTCATCGCCGAGCCCATCCAGGGCGAGGGCGGGGACAACCACTTCCGACCGGACTTCCTGCAGGCCATGCAGGCGCTGTGCCGCGAGTTCGACGCCTTGTTCGTCATGGACGAGGTGCAGACCGGCGTCGGGATGACCGGCACGGCGTGGGCCTACCAGCAGCTCGGTGTGGCGCCCGACGTCGTCGCGTTCGGCAAGAAGGCGCAGGTCTGCGGGATCATGGCCGGTGGCCGGGTCGACGAGGTGCCCGACAACGTCTTCGCGGTGTCCTCGCGCATCAACTCCACCTGGGGCGGCAACCTCACCGACATGGTCCGGGCCCGGCGCATCCTCGAGGTGATCGAATCCGAGAACCTCATCGACCGCGCTGCGATCGTCGGGGCGCACCTCCTGCACGAGCTCACCGCGCTGGCCGCGGAGCACCCGGTCATGACCGAGGTCCGGGGGCGTGGCTTGCTCTGCGCGTTCACGCTGCCGAGCGCCGAGCTGCGCGACGAGGTGGTCACGCGACTGCGCGAGGACGAGCGGGTTCTGGTCCTGGGGTGTGGGACGTCGAGTTTACGGGTACGCCCTGCGTTGACGATCTCGGTCTCCGAGGTCGCGGCGGGCGTCGCCGCGCTGGGTCGGGTCCTGTCCGAGTTCAGGCGGTAGTCCGCGGCACGGCACGTGCGCGGGCGATCCGGTGGAGGACGCCCGCGCGCGTGTGCCGTCAGCTGTGGTCCTGCGACGCGACCTGCTTCCCGCGCAGTGCCCGTCCAGTCAGTGCCCGCCGGGCCAGCGCTGGCAGCGAGTGTCGGGTGCGGGCCAGCCGAGCGCGACGCAGCTCGTCGTGCAGGGCGTCGATGCTCGTCTCGAGCGAGGCGAGTCGGGCGACGACCGGGTCCTGCGGCACCCGCCTGGCCCTTGGGTTGATCAACGTCGGATTCGTGACCCTGCCCTGGGTGTCCTGACGCAGGTGCACCGCCTGCACGTGGCTGCTGTCCTTGAAGCGGGGCACCACCGGCGGCGCCGGGCCGGGCCCAGTGCCCTTGCGCGTCACGACGTACACGCTCCAATGCTCGCGCCAGCCGCCCAGTGCGTCGACCGGCACGGAGTCCGCACCGCTCGGCCAGAAGCCCGGCTGGTCCACCCGGCGCTGCGAGAGGTCGTAGCCCTTCTCCAGGCAGTCCAGATCGGCGAACAGGAACTCCAGGCACTCGGCGGAGTACCGCCAGTAGTCGATCGGGCAGGGGTGGTTGCGCCACGAGAACAGCGTGTGCGTGATCGCGATGCCGCCCGGGCGCAGGATGCGGGCGATCTCGGCGGCGGCCAGCCACGGGCGGTCGATGTGCTCGAACACGTCCGAGCTCAGGACGAGGTCGAACGACTCGTCCGGGATCTCGTCCCGGCAGCCGGTGATGTCGGCGATGATCGTGTTCGGGATGTCCGACGCCGCGATGTTGAGGTCGTGGTAGCGCCACCGCGGCTCGGGGAACAGCCCGATCGCGCAGTTCGCCAGCCGGTGGCCGCCGATCTCGAGGACGTCGCCCTTGAGATCCAGGTGGTCCGCATAGTGCTCGATCATGGCCTTCGTCGTGTCGCGCATGGGTGCGACCGTGCCAGCAGCGGGTGAACGCGAGCCGCCCCCGCCGTGACCGGCCGGTGACGTTAGCGGGCCAGCAGTTCCCGCGCGGCGGCTTCGATCTCGTCCTCGCCGAGCAGAACGAGGTTCGCGGCGTCGCCGAGCGGCACATAGCTGTCGCGGCTGGCGACGCGGGCCATCCGGCCCGGGAAGCGCCGTTCGACGAGCGTGCTGAGGACACCCTCGCCGACGCCGCCGGCGTGCCGCGTCTCGTCGACGACGAGCACCCGACGGGTCGCGGCGGCGTTGAGCAGGATGTCCTCGACCGGCAGCGGTGAGATCCAGCGCAGGTCGACGACCCGGACGCCGATGCCGTTGGCCTGCAGGCGGCGGGCCACCCGCAGGCTCATCCGCACGCCGTTGCCGAAGGTGATGATGGTCAGGTCGGCGCCGGTGCCGTGCACCCGCGCGTCGCCGATCGGCACATTGACGTCGGTCGAGTACGTGCCCAACCAGCCGCGGTCGCCGGGCTCGTGCAGATCGCGCTCGTGATACAGCGCGATGGGCTCGAGGAACACGCTGACCTGCCCGTCCACCGCAGCCGCGGCCAGGCAGGTGCGCAGCATCGGCGCGGCGTCCTCCGGTCGGGACGGCACTGCCACGACCAGGCCCGGGATGTCGCGCAGGACTCCGACCGCGTTGTCGTTGTGGAAGTGCCCGCCGAAGCCCTTCTGGTAGGCCAGCCCGGCGATGCGCACGACCATCGGGTTGCGGAACGCGCCGTCGGAGAAGAAGCCCAGGCTGGCCGCCTCCCCGCGCAGCTGGTCCTCGGCGTTGTGCAGGTAGGCCAGGTACTGGATCTCGGGGATCGGCAACATGCCGCTGACGCCCAGGCCCAGGCCATAGCCGAGGATCGACTGCTCGTCGAGCAGGGTGTCGAACACGCGCGCGGCTCCGAAGGTGCCGGCCAGCCCGCGGGTCAGGCCGTACACGCCGCCCTTGCGGCCGACGTCCTCACCGAAGACGAGCGTCTCGGGACGCGCCGCGAGGGCGTCGGTCAGAGCGGCGTTGATGTTCTGCGCGAGCGTCATCGGGGCGGCCTGCTCGGGCAGCTTGCCGCCGAAGACCTCATCGCGCCGACCGTCGTCGGCGAGAAGTCGCGCTGCCTGGGCGATCCTGCTCCGGTGCCGCGGGGCCAGCGGGGCGATCACCTGCGTCGCGCTGGTCAGCGTCGGGGTGTCGGCGAGTTCGTCAGCGATCCCTACGATGCGCTCGCCGATGTGCGCGTAGCGCTCGGCCGGGGCCGGGCCGCCGATGCGCCGGGCGAGGGCCAGCAGCGGATCGCGCGCGCGTTCGGCCGACAGCTCGGTGACCGAGCGGTACGCGGTCTCGACGTCGGTGCCGGCATGGCTGAGATACCGCACGGTACGTAGGTGCAGCAGGACCGGCCGGCGACCTCGGCGGGCGAGGTCGGCGGCTTCGTGCGCGGCGACGCGCGCGGCGTCCGGGTCGTCGCCGTCGGCGGCCAGGTAGGCGATCCCGGGTCGGCGTGCGGCCTGCGCCACCCAGCCGGACGGAGTGGGTACCGAGATGCCGATGCCGTTGTCCTCGCAGACGAACAGCAATGGCAGCGGCAGGCCCTGCGCGGCGATGTAGCCGGCCGCGTTCAGCGCTCCGGCGGCGGTGGAGTGGTTGAGGCTCGCGTCGCCGAACGAGCAGACGGTGACCGCGTCGGCCGGCCACCGCACCGGGACGCGCAGGCGCTTGGCCCGGCTCGTCGACATGGCGACGCCGAGCGCCCGGGGCAGGTGCGAGGCGATGGTCGACGTCTGCGGGATGACGGCCAGCTCCGCGTCGCCCCATACCTTGTGCCGTCCGCCCGACGCGGCGTCTGCGGTGCCGGCGAGCATGCTGAGCAGCACCGCCCGCAGCGCGTCGTCGAGTGACCGGCCCGCCTGCACCGAGCGGGCCAGGAAGAACCCGCCCGAGCGGTAGTGCAACAGCGCCGGGTCGGTGGGCCGCAGTGCCTCGGCCACGTAGGCGTTGGACTCGTGGCCCGCCGAGCCGATCGTGTAGTAGCCGCGGCCGGTCTCGCGCATGCGGCGGGCGTGGATGTCGAGCAGCCGGCTACCGGCCATGGCGTCGAACAGGCGGAGCAGGCCGGGGTCGTCGTCCGCCGGCTCGGCGGCGATCGCGGCGAGCTGCTCGCGCACCCGGACGTCGAGAGCGTGGTGCGGTGAGTCGCTGGCCGAGGAAGTCACGCGGGCGATCCTTCCGTAACCACCCGGGGTCGGGCGACGCCCCTTCGGGGCGGCCCCGTTCCGTCCCGACCGGCTACCCCGGCCACCGGGTCACGATTCGCCGTCGATCTTCAGCTCGCCGCCCTGCCTGACGAAGGTGAAGGTCGTCTGTTGGGTGACGACCTGCCCGTTGCTGTAGTGGTAGGTCAGCCGGGCCGAGGCCCGCCGGGGTGCGTCGCCCTGCACGTCGGCGACGTCGACGCGGTCGATGCTGCCCCAGTACGTGTCGTAGGTGCTGCGGCCGCCGGCGCGGGTTTGCTGGAAGTGCCGGGTCAGCCGCGCCCAGCCGGCATCGAGGTTGTCGGGGACGAGCTGGAAGTACTGCGTGACCGCGGTCGCGAGGTCGGCGTCGGTGACCGCGCCGCCCGAGTCACGGGGTGGGGTCGACGTCGACGAGGCGGTCGTCGATGCCTCGGACGACAGCTTCGCCGAGGCCGAGGCCGAGGTCGGCGTCGTCGAGGTCTGCGAGACGGTCGCCGAGGTGCGGCTGGCGGCCGGGTCGGAGCCGGAGCCGCCGGACTGCGCGATCAGCACGCCGGCCAGGACGGCGGCGAGCACCGCGACCGCGACCGCGACCGCGCTGGGCCTGGAGCTACCCTGCCCCTGACCAGGGGGCGCCGGAGGGGGTGGCGGCAGTTGTGGTTGCCGCGGTGATGATGTCGGCGGTGGTGGCGGCGGCGGTACCGGAGCCAGCCGTTGGGTCGGCCGGCGGGAGAGGTCGCTCGCGTCGCGGTGCAGGTCGGGCAGCCGGTTCGCGATGTCGACCATGGACGGCCGGTCCTCGGGGCGGGCCGCCATCATCTCGCCGAGCAGCGGCGTGAGCGCACCAGCTCGTACGGGTGGCCGGGGCGGCTCGGAGGCGACCCGGTGCAGCGTCGCCATCGCGTTGGTGTCGGTGCCGAAGGGCGACTCGCCCTCGACGGCGAAGTACAGCGTGACGCCCAGGGAGTAGACGTCGCTGGCGAAGTTCGACGGGGCGCCACGGGCGACCTCCGGCGCCAGGAAGGCCGGCGTGCCGGTGACCATGCCGGTCGTGGTGAGGGTGACGTCGTCGAAGGCGTGGGAGATCCCGAAGTCGGTGATCTTCGCCGTGCCGTCGTCGGTGATGAGGATGTTGCCGGGCTTGATGTCGCGGTGCACGATGCCGGCCCGGTGCGCGGCCGCCAGCGCAGCGGCGATCTGGGTTCCGATGCGGGCCGCCGCGTCGATGGGCAGCGGCCCGTCGGTGCGCACGACGTCCTGCAGGCTCCGGGAGTGGACGTACTCCATGATCAGGCACGGTCCGTCGGGCTCGGCCACGATGTCGAACATCTGCACCGCGTGCGCGTGGTGCAGCCGAGCGGTGATCCGTGCCTCCCGCATCGCCCGCTGGACGACGACCTCACGGGCGGCCGGCTCGAGCCCGGCCTGCAGGTGCAGTGCCTTGACAGCCACCGTGCGGCGCAGCAGCTCGTCGTGCCCCAGCCAGACGGCACCCATCCCGCCGGCGGCGAGCTGGCGGTCAAGGCGGTAGCGCCCCGCGACGAGTTCGCCGGTCACCGGCACGGGTACCTCCTCGCTGTTCCGTGGACGTATGCGGTGGCAGTCCGTCCGTCCTGACGCTTCGCGCGACCGTACCCATGCCGCCGGGCGGCGCAACCGGGCGGACGGTTAGTTAGCCGGACGAAGTAATCTGGACGTCGTGCCCGAACTGTCCCGCCGCCGACGTTTCCTGATCCTCGGCATCTGCTGCCTGAGCCTGCTGATCGTCGGCATGGACAACACCATCGTCAACATCGCGCTGTCGTCGATCCAGCACGACCTGCACGCCTCGCTGACCGACCTGCAGTGGACGATCGACGCCTACACCGTCGTGCTGGCCAGCCTGCTGATGCTCGCCGGCTCCACGGCCGACCGGCTCGGCCGCCGGCGGATCTTCCAGATCGGCCTGGGCGTCTTCGTGCTCGGCTCGTTGCTGTGCAGCCTGGCGCCGACGCTCGGCTGGCTCATCGCCTTCCGCGCCGTGCAGGCAGTCGGGGGAGCGATGCTCAACCCGGTGGCGATGTCGATCATCACGAACGTCTTCACCGACCCCAAGGAGCGCGCGCAGGCCATCGGCGTCTGGGGTGGCGTCATCGGGTTGTCGTTCGGGCTCGGGCCGCTCGTCGGCGGTGCGTTGATCGACGCGGTGGACTGGCGGGCGATCTTCTGGGTCAACATCCCGATCGGCCTGGCCGCGCTCGTCCTCACCGCGCTGTTCGTGCCGGAGTCCCGCGCGCCGCGGGCCCGGCGTCCCGATCCGGTCGGGCAGCTGCTCATCATCGCGCTGCTGGCCGGGACGACCTTCGCGATCATCGAATCCCCGCGCTCCGGGTGGACGTCGCCCGCCCCGCTGGCCGCCACTGCGATCGCGGCCGTCGCCCTCGTCGCCATCCTGATCTACGAGCCACGGCGCGGCGATCCGCTGCTCGACCTGCGCTTCTTCCGCAGCGCGCCGTTCAGCGGCGCCACCGTCATCGCGGTGTGCACGTTCGGGGCGTTCGCGGGCTTCCTGTACCTCAACACCCTGTACCTGCAGGAGGTGCGCGGGTTGAGCCCGTTCGTCGCCGGCGTGTGCACGCTGCCGATCGCGGTCATGACGCTCGTCCTCGCGCCGGTGTCGGGGCGCATCGTCGGTAGCCGTGGCCCGCGCATCCCCCTGTTGCTCGCCGGCGCCCTGCTGTGCGTCGGCGCGCTGTCGCTCGTGCCGCTGTCGGCCGACGAGTCCTACGTGCGCCTCATCGCCAGCTACGTGGTGTTCTCGGCCGGCTTGGGCCTGATCAACGCGCCGATCACCAACACTGCGGTGTCGGGCATGCCGCGTGAGCAGGCCGGGACGGCGGCCGCGATCGCCTCGACCAGCCGGCAGGTCGGTTCGGCTCTGGGCGTCGCGATCATCGGTTCGGTGCTGGCAGCGCGACTCAGCGGCCCGCTGCCCAGCGGGTTCGTGGCGGCCAGCCGGCCTGCCTGGTGGCTGATCGCGGCCCTGGGCCTGGTGGTGCTGGGCATCGGCGTCGCGACGACCGGCCCGCGTGCGGTGGACAGCGCGCGCCGCACCGCGTCGCTGGTCAAGGACGAGCGCGTACCTGTGCCGGCGGACTGAGTGCGTCAGGTCGTGCTGCGGACCGTTCGCAGCGTCCCACGGACCCGGTCGTTGATACCCTCGACCACCAGATGCGCGCGAGGGGTTGCTGGGAGGTCCGGTGGCTTTGATGCGTCGCTCGCGAGCTGCCCCCCAGCCTGACTTCTTCCCGGGATTCACCGACGTCGTCGAGATCGGTGTCGGCAGCCTCGCCACCGTCTACCAGGCCCGCGAGACCGGCACGGATCGGCTGGTCGCGCTGAAACTGCTCAACCTGCGCGACGCCTCGCCGCGCGCGCTCGAGTCCTTCGAACGTGAGTCACTCGCCCTCGGCGCGGTCGGCTCGCACCCGAACATCGTCACGATGTACCGCTCGTTCCTGGCCGCCGACCAGCGGCCGGTGCTCGTGCTCGAGCTGTGCCGGGGTTCGATCGGCGACCGCATGCGCGGCGCAGCGGGCCTGCCGGTGGCCGACGTGGTGGCGCTGGGCATCAAGATCGCCGGCGCCCTCGAGACCGCGCACCGGGCCCAGATCCTGCATCGCGACGTGAAGCCGCAGAACATCCTGGTCACCGAGTTCGGGGAGCCGGCGCTCGCCGACTTCGGCGTGGCCATGCTGCAGTCGTCGTCGCAGACCACGGCCGGGCTGTTCGACTTCACCACCCTGCACGCTGCGCCTGAACTGCTCGAGGGCGGCCACACCAGCGCGGCCACCGACGTCTACGAACTCGCATCGACGCTGTACCAGCTGATCGCCGGCCGAGCGGCCTTCCGGTCCTACGACGGCGAATCGCCCGCGTCGGTGATCCTGCGCATCCTGCGCGATCCAGTGCAGCCGCTGGTGAACACGCAGGCGCCGGCCTCGCTGTCGGATCTCCTGCTGCACGCGATGTCGAAGGACCAGGGCAACCGCCCGCCCACGGCGGGGGAGTTCGCGGCCGGGCTCGCCGCCGTCGAGCTCGAGCAGCACTGGCCGCGTACGCAGTTCCCCGTCCGCAACGCCGACGGGACGACTGACCTGCCGGCGATCACCCGCGTGCCGGACCCACCCGTGCCGACGGTGGTCCCGGTGCCCGCACCGTCGTCCGGCCCGCCGCGCGCTGTGGCTGTGCCGGTTGCCCAGTGGTCGCCGCCGGTCCTGCCGGGCCAGACCGGGGCGCGAGCGAACGAACGAATTCTCGTCGAACGTCAGGTGGTCGAGCGGTTGGTGTTCGAGCCCCGCCCCGCGGCCGGCAACGAATGGTCAGACGTCTCCCTCGTCCGGTCTCAGGCCGTTGAGGCGCAGCCTCAGGTCGAGGTCGAGACGCGCGTGGCGCCCCCGGATCCCGCGACCCGCATCGCCGAACCGGTCGAGACCGACGAGCAGCCTCACTACCCGATCCCGCCGTCGGGGATGCGGGAAGCGGCGAGCGCCGGCACCGGTGACGTCCCCACCTGGGCGGTCCGCGCGACGGCTCACGATCCGGCCGCGGCGGGCGGCCACGACGACATCGTTCTCGACCCGATGGCCCTGCGCAGCAAGCTGACGCTGCGCGCCGGTGGCGTCTCGTTGGTCGTCGACGACTCCGGGCTTGCGCTGCGCGTACGCATGCGCAGGTCGAGCATCCCGTGGTCCGACGTTCTCGGCTTCGAACCACGTGTCGACGACGACGGCCGCGCCGCCCAGCTCGTCGTCCGCACGCCTTCCGGCCCCGTCGAGCTCGCCGCGACCAGGCGGCCGGCGAGCGAGGTGCGCTACCTCCACGCGCTGCTCGACGCCTACCGGCGGCGGGCGGCGATCCTGCGCCCCTGACCCACCCGGGGTGTGCGGTGGTAGCGCAGCTGGGCCGACACCCGCTGCGGCCAGGTCAGCCGCCGACGCACCGAACGGCGCAGCACCGCGTGCGCCCGCCACGCCGCGTCGGCCTCGCCGGCATCGATCCACGACGTCGGGCTGAAGATCGCCGCATTGGCCCACTCGCCCAGGTGCCGTGCCTGCGCCGCCGGTTCGTTACCGAAGTGCTCCCCGGTCCGGGCTGCCACCTCGGCGCTGGTCAGCGTCGAGACGTCCGGCAGGCCCGACTCGACGAGCACGTCGAGGCTCTCGAGCCAGGCGCCGACCAGCCGCTTGCGGGGATCGCCGCTGCGCCGTCGTCGCCGGACGCGCAGCCACTTGCGCAGGACCAGCAGCAGCGCGACCAGCACGACGGCGCCGGCACCGACCGCGATGATCAGCCCTGTCAGCGCCGAGGAGCTCAGGTGGTGATGCGCACCGGTCGAGCTCCTCGGCGCGACGGCGTTGCCGTTGTTGGCCTGCGTCACCAACCCGTTCGGCGTGAGGGTCGGCGTGGGGCTCGGTGTCGGCCGGGCACTCGCGCTGGGCGGCGTCTTCTGCGCCCCGTACGTCGACGGCGACGGGTCGAGCACGACCCACCCGCGGCCCTGCACCGGAATCTCCACCCACGTCCACGCCTGGCCGCTGGTCACCGTGTGCGCTCCGGCCGCGACGCTCGTGGAGTTGCCGAGCCGGAAGCCGGTCACCACCCGCGAGGGCACCCCGAGCTGGCGCGCCACCAGCGCCACCAGCGTCGCGTACTGCTCCGGCGACGCAGCCCGGTTCGGTCCGAGGATGGAGGCCAGGACGTTGGCGAAGCCGGTGCCACCGCTGCGTGGCAGCGGTGCGCTCGACGCCCGCGACGACGCCGACGACGCGGTTGCCGAGGGCGAGGTTAGAT
>CAZZZE010000001.1:21106-41744 GCA_964658365.1 uncultured Jatrophihabitantaceae bacterium | reverse complement strand
AGTGACGGACCGCAGTTCATCGGTCGCATCACGGGCAACGGGTTGTTCCTGGTCTTCACCTCGCTCACCGTGTCGATCCCCTTCTTCCTCCCACTCGTCATCGGTGTGGTCGCCGGCGACTCGATCGCCGGCGAGGCCGGCCAGGGCACGCTGCGCTACCTGCTGACGGTGCCGGTCTCCCGAGGGCGGGTATTGACCGTCAAGACGCTCGCAGTGGCAACCTTCACCGGCCTGGCCGTGCTGGTCGTGGGCGGCGTCGGACTGCTGACCGGTGCCGTGCTGTTCGGTGTGCACGCGCTCGTGCTGCTGTCCGGTGACACGGTCGGCATCGGCAGCGCGCTGCTGCGCACGCTGGGTGTCGTCGTGTACATCACGATCGCGCTGTTCGCCCTGGCCGCCGGCGGCCTGTTCATCTCCACCCTCACCGAGAACGCCATCGCCGCGATGGCCGCGACCGTCAGCATCGCCGTCTTCTCCGCCCTGCTGGACGCGGTGCCCCAGCTCTCCGGGATCCACCCCTACCTGCTGACCGACCACTGGCTCGGTTTCGGGGAACTGCTGCGAACCTCGATCAGAACCGCGGACCTCTCGCGCTGGACCGGGCTGCACCTCGCCTACGCCGCGATCTTCCTGAGCCTCGCCTGGTCACGAATAACCACGAAGGATATCTCCAGCTGACCGGAAAGCCGTCACCGGCCATCGACCGGCAGCAGGGCCAGCAAGCATCCCCGCGACCCGCGCTGATCGGTGTTGATCCGTGTTGAGAGGAAGTACAGAGGCAACGCCAGGCATCCTGTCAGCATGACCAGCTCGAGCCCCATCCACGCGCTCGTGGTCGAGGACGAGCGCGACCTCGCCGACGTCCTGACCCGCGTCCTGACGCTGGAGGGCTGGGCGACGACGTCGGCCGGCGACGGGAACGCAGCCATCCGAGCCGCGAAGGCCGCTCCGCCCGACGTCGCCGTGGTCGACGTGATGCTGCCCGACATGACCGGCTTGCAGGTCCTGCGGCACCTGCGGGAAGCGAACCCGGCCGTGTGCGTGCTCTTCCTGACCGCACGCGATTCCGTCGAGGACCGGGTCGCCGGCATCACTGCGGGCGGCGACGACTACGTCACCAAGCCCTTTGCGATGGAGGAGCTGCTCGCGCGGCTGCGCGGGCTGGTGCGTCGTGCCGGCATCGCCAGGGACGTCGCGGGCGCCGAAGCCGGCCTGGTCGTCGGCGATCTGGTCATGGACGAGGACGCCCGCGAGGTCACCCGGGCCGGCCAACCGGTGGACCTGACGGTGACGGAGTTCGAGCTGCTGCGGTTCCTGATGCGCAACCCGCGCCGGGCGCTGTCCAAGGCACAGATCCTGGACCGGGTGTGGAGCTATGACTTCGGCGGCGACGCGCACGTGGTCGAGCTCTACATCTCCTACCTCAGACGCAAGGTCGACCGCGGCCGCGAGCCGATGATCCACACCGTCCGGGGCGTCGGCTACATCCTCAAGCCGGCCCCGTGACGACCCGCCCGCCGTGGCTGCCGCGGCCGCACCTGCCACGCACGCTGCGCGGGCGGCTGACCGCAGCGCTGGCCGCCGTCCTGACGCTCGCACTGGCGATCGCGGCGCTCGTGACGGTGCTGGCGGTCCGCCACGTGCTGACCAACCGCTTGGACGCCCAGCTGCGGGCGGCCGGCGACCGGTTCGCCGTCGGGCTCGAACACGACGACCACGACGCCGACAACGGCTACGGCCAGGTCGAGGGACAGTCGGCCGGCACCCTTGGCGCTCGGATCCTGAACGGCACGGTCACTGACGCAGCCATCGTGGGCGACCACGACACCGCCGACCGGGTTCCGGCCGCCGCCCGCGCGCGGCTGGCGACGCTGACCGCGAGCAGCACGCCGAGGTCGATCGAGCTGCCCCGGATCGGCACGTATCGCGTGCTCGTCGCGAAAGGGCGCGACGGCGATCTGCAGGTCACCGGCCTGCCGTCGACGCCCATCGAACACACCATCGACAAGCTCGCCGCAGCGATCGTCGCCGTCTTCGCCGTTGCACTCCTGATCATTCTGCTGGTCGCGGCCGGGTTGCTGCGGATGATGCTCCGACCTCTGTCACGAGTCGCGGCGACCGTGGCCGAGGTCGCCGAGCTGCCCCTCGGTACGGGCGGAGTCCTGCTCCCCCAAAGGGTGCAGGAGGCATCCAACGGCAGCGAGATGGACGCGCTGGCGCGAGCGTTCAACGCGATGCTCGAGCAGGTCGAGTCCGCGTTGCAGACCCGCGCCGACAGCGAGGAGCGGTTACGGCGCTTCGTCGCCGACGCCTCGCACGAGCTGCGCACACCCGTTGCCGTCGTTCGTAGCCATGCCGAGCTCGCGCAGCGCGAAGGCGGCGACGCGCTGCCCGAGAACGTCTCCAGGTCGCTGGTCCGCATCGCTGCCCAGTCCGAGCGGATGGGCCACCTCGTCGAGGACCTGCTGCTGCTGGCGCGGTTGGACTCCGGCCGTCCCCTCGCGACCGAGCCGGTCGACATCGTGCGGGTCGTCCTCGACGCGGTCGACGATGCCCGTATCGCCTCGCCGGATCATCACTGGCGCCTGGCGCTGCCCGGCGAACCCGTCGACGTGCTCGGCGACGCGCACGGCCTGGCCCAGGTGGTGACGAACCTGCTCGCCAACGCCGCCACCCACACCCCGGCCGGTACCACCGTCACCGTGTCCCTCGCGATCGCCGCAGGACAGGCCCGCCTCGTGGTGGCCGACGACGGGCCCGGGATGGCGCGCGACCTCGCCGAGCACGCGTTCGACCGTTTCGTGCGCGGCAGCAGCGACCGCGCCGTCACCCGCGGCTCGAGCGGTCTCGGGCTGCCGATCGTCGCGGCGATCGTCGGGGCGCTCGGCGGGCAGGTGACGCTGGTCTCGGACGGCGACGGGACGACCGTCCGGGTCGACGTCCCCGCCGCGGCGGCTGCCTGCTGAGAGCGCACAGGATGCTGAGAACCCTTACAGAAGGTCGCAGGAGAGGCTGAGCAGGACCCCGAGAAGGAGCATGCGATGACCGCCACCGTGTCGACCCGCCCTTCCGCGCTTCCCCCGCCATCGCCCGCACCACGTCCCCGCGCGCGCATCACGCCGGCCGTGGCGCTGGCCGCGATGTTCCTCGGCGCCCTGCCCGTGCTCGGCCTGTGGTGGCAGGACACCAACTTCGTCTACGGGACGGGCGGGGAGCTGACCAACGCCGGGCGCCTCACCGGCCTGGTGGCCGGTTACACGATCCTCGTCATCCTCCTGCTCATGGCCCGCGTTCCGGCGCTCGAGCGCGGGGTCGGCGCCGACCGGCTCGCTCGCTGGCACGCAGCCGGCGGACGCTACGCCGTCTCGCTCGCCGTCGCGCACACCTTGTTGATCATCTGGGGTTACGCGGTCACGGCACACACCGACGTGCTGTCGCAGACGAAGACCCTCGAGCTCACGTACCCGGACGTGCTGATGGCGACCGCCGCCGTGGGGCTGTTCGTGCTCGTCGGTGTCACGTCGGCCCGGGCCGCGCGCAAGCGCCTGCGGTACGAGACCTGGCACCTGCTGCACCTCTACACCTACCTGGCGATCGCCCTGACGTTCGCGCACGAGTTCCGCACGGGCGCGGATTTCACCGACGTCCGGGTTCGCGTGCTGTGGCTGGGGCTCTACGTGGTGGTCGGTGGACTACTGCTGTGGCACCGGGCGCTGACCCCACTGGTCAACCTCGCGCGCCACACGCTGCGCGTCGTCGCGATCGTGCCGCACGGACGCAACACGGTGTCCGTCGTGATCGGTGGACGCAACCTCGCCCGGCTGGACGCGCGGGCCGGGCAGTTCTTCCGGTGGCGCTTCCTCACCCGCGAGCTCGCCGGGGCGGCCAACCCGTACTCGCTGTCCGCGGCGCCGCGCGACGACCAGCTACGGATCACGGTGAAGGTCGCCGGCGCGCACTCCGCCGCGCTCGCCCGGCTCAAGCCCGGCACCCGGGTGCTGGCGGAGGGCCCCTACGGGGCGTTCACCGCCGCGCCCGAACACCGGTCCGCCCGGGGCAAACGCTCCGGCAAGGTGCTGCTCATCGGTGTCGGCATCGGCATCACACCCGTCCGGGCCCTGTTGGAGTCGGCGCCCGCGGCCCCTGGCGGGCTGACCCTCCTCTACCGGGCCCGCAGCCAGCGCCATCTCGTGCTGCGGACCGAGATCGAGCAGATCGCAGCGGAACGGAACGCCCGCGTGCACTACCTGCTCGGGCGCCGCGAGGGCAGCGAGCACTTGTCGCCACGACAGCTGCAGCGACTCGTCCCCGATCTCGCCGAGCACGAGGTGTACCTGTGCGGCCCGGACGACCTCATCGCTCGGTTGGCACGGGACCTGCGCAAGGCCGGTGTCGCCCGGGCCGGGATCCACTTCGAATCGTTCACCTTCTGACCACGCACGCCGGTCACTCACCGAAAGCACCGTGATGAAACGTCTCGTCCTCACCGTCACCGGCACCGTCGCGGGGCTGGCCGCGCTGCTGTCGTTCAAGACCCAGACCCATCCCGTGGCCGCCTCGGGCGCGCTGCCCTCGGCGGGGACCAGCTCGACGTCAGCGGGGGCGGTGCCGGCCACGAGTCCGGCCGGGTCCGGCGCTGCCACGAGCGCGACCGCAACCGCTCCCGCGGCCGCCGCACCTGCGGCTCCGAAGACCTACACGGGCCAGGCGATCAGCACGCGGTACGGCATCGTGCAGGTCAAGGCGACCGTCGCCAACGGCAAGATCACCGACGTCGCGTTCGTCCAGCTCACCGCGTTCGACGGCCGTTCGCAGGAGATCAACTCGCAGGCCGCACCCGTGCTGCTGCGCGAAACGCTGCAGAACCAGACCGCGCAGGTCGACACCGTGTCCGGCGCCAGCTACACGTCCGACGGCTACCGCGAGTCGCTGCAATCGGCGCTCGACAAGGCCGGCTTGAAGTGACGGTCACCGTGGCCGGGCCGACCGCCGTACCCCTGTCGCACGTCGAGCACTGCATGGGCACCGTGTTCTCGTTCCGCGTGCCGGAGCCCGGCGTCGATCGGCATGCGCTCGAGGACGCCGTCGAGTGGTTGCACGCGACCGACGCGCGGTTCTCGACGTACCGGCCGGACAGCGAGATCAGCCGTCTGAACGCCGGAACGCTGCGCCTCGCCGATGCCTCCTGCGCCGTGCGGGACGTCCTGGCCGAGTGCGAGCGGCTGCGCGTCGAGACCGACGGGTACTTCGACGCCCGTCCCGACGGTCGCATGCTCGACCCGTCCGGCTACGTCAAGGGCTGGGCCATCGCGCACGCCGCCGAGCTGCTCGCCGCGGGGGGATCGGTCAACCACTGCGTCAACGGCGGCGGCGACGTCGTCTGCGCCGGGCGCCCCCAGGCGGGACGCGGGTGGCGGATCGGCATCTCCGACCCGTTCCGGCGCGGTGGGCTGCTGAGCGTGATCGAGGCGGCCGGCCCGGTCGGCGTCGCAACGTCGGGGCTCGCCGAGCGGGGCGCGCACATCCTCGACCCGCACACCGGCCGACGGGTCACCGGTGCCGCCTCGGTCACCGTCGTGGCCGCGGACGTCGTCACCGCCGACGTCTACGCGACGGCTGCCGTGGCGATGGGGCCGGCTCGGGCCCTGGACTGGTTGGCCGGCAAGCCCGACGTCCAGGCCCTCCTGGTGACCGCGGACGGGCAGCAGCTGCACACCGGGTCCTGGCCCGGCGCCACCCCGGAAGCTCTCAATAGCCTCTGAATAGCACCTGTCGCGTCGCAGGACGGCAGCTGTGCGGGCACAAGATCAGTACCTGGGTCGCGCCCCCGTGACGCACACCCGCAGATCTGAAGGAGCCGCATGACCGATCGATCCAACACCAGCACCATGGACCGCACCCAGGACCGCACCGAGTCGCGGCCGGGCGGCTACGTCGCATATCAGGCGCTCGCGGGCCTCACCGCCCTCGGCATCCTGCTGCAGGCTCTGTGGGCCGGGATCTTCCTCGAAGGCGAGCATCGCCCCGACAAGTGGGTGAACGTTCACGCCCGCGGCGCGGAAGTGACGATCGGTCTGAGTATCGTGGCGTTCGTGGCAGCGCTGGTGTGGCTGCGGCACCGAAGGGACCTGCTGATCGGGACCGCGGTTCTCGCCGTCGCCCTCGTCGTCGAGGCCTACCTCGGCGGGCGCATCACCGACGACGGTAACGACACCCTGACCGCCGTCCACGTCCCGCTGGCGATGGCGATCATGGGCCTGGCCGTTTGGCTGCCCCTGCGCGCCCGGGTCGGCGCGTCGGACTCAGCGCCGCGTTGAGCACGATCGACGGGACGCTGTGGTGACCCGTCGATCGGCGCTCGCCGTGTGCGCCCTGGTCCTCGCCGCCGCCGGTTGCAGCAGCGGCGCGACGCCGTCGGCGGATGAACCGTCCACCGCCGCAGGGACGTCTGCCTCGGTCCGAACGTTGACCCGATCGGCGACCCGTACGTTGACCCGCACCGCGACGCCGGCCGCCGCCAGCGGTGACTCGGCGACGCGAGCGCCGCGACCCGCGCACATCGTCGTCGTCGTGGAGGAGAACCACGCTGCCGACGAGGTCCTCGGCAGCAGGTCCGCGCCGTTCATCAACTCCCTGGCCGCAGGCGGGGCCTCGATGACCGACCTGTACGCCATCCGCCATCCCAGCGAGCCGAACTACGTCGCCCTGTTCTCCGGTTCGACGCACGGGTTGACCGACGACTCGTGCCCGCACCGGTTCAGCGGCCCGACGCTGGCCGGCCAGCTGGCAACAGCCGGCCGCACGTTCGCCGGCTACTCCGAAGGCCTGCCGCACACCGGCTACCTCGGTTGCTCCGCGGGCGCATACGCGCGCAAGCACAACCCCTGGAGCGACTTCCGCACCGTCGACGGCGCGGACAACCGACCGATGACCGCCTTCCCGAGTGACTACGCCCGGCTCCCTGCCGTGTCGTTCGTCGTCCCCAACCTGGACCACGACATGCACGACGGCACCGTGCGTCAGGCCGACAGCTGGCTGCGGTCGCACCTCGGCGCGTTCGCACGCTGGGCCACCACCCACAACAGCCTGCTCGTGGTCACCTGGGACGAGGACGACCACTCGCAGGGCAACCGGATCCCGACGATCCTGGTGGGCGCGCACGTGCGCCCCGGCGCCTACCACCAGCGAACCGACCTGTACGGCCTGCTCCGAACGCTGACGTGGTTGACGGGCGTGCCCCCGATCGGGGCGAGCGCGCACCGTTCACCGTTCGCCGGCCTCTGGACCTGACCAAGGGCAGGCCATGCGCGCACCAGCCGTCATCCGTGCGGATGACCGTGGCGACGCGAAAGACGGTCCTCGAGCACGAGGTGCCGGCCCGCCGGGCTTCCTACGCTGGGAGGTAGTCGACCCGGAGGACACATGATCATTGCTAGCAACCTGACCAAGCGGTACGGCGACAAGCTGGCCGTCGACAACCTGTCGTTCACCGTCCGCCCCGGCATCGTCACCGGCTTCCTCGGCCCCAACGGCGCAGGCAAGTCGACAACGATGCGGATGATCCTGGGTCTGGACGCCCCGACCTCCGGCACCGTCACGGTCAACGGCAAGCCGTTCGCCCAGCACGCACGTCCTATCCACGAGGTCGGCGCGCTGCTCGAGGCCCGCGCGATCCACACCGGTCGGTCCGCGCGCAACCACCTGCTCGCCATGGCCGCCACGGCCGGGATCGGGTCTCAGCGCGTGGAGCAGGTCATCGACATGGTCGGACTCACCGACGTCGCCGCCAAGCGTGCCGGAGCGTTCTCGCTCGGCATGGGCCAGCGCCTCGGGATCGCCTCGGCCCTGCTGGGCGACCCGCAGATGCTCATCCTCGACGAGCCGGTGAACGGCCTCGACCCGGACGGCGTCCGCTGGATCCGCACGCTGCTGCGCCGGCTCGCCGACGAGGGCCGGACGGTCTTCCTCTCCTCGCACCTGATGAGCGAGATGGCCTTGACCGCCGACCACGTCATCGTCGTCGGCCAGGGCAAGCTGCTGCGGGATCAGTCGATGAGCGACTTCATCGCCGACGCGTCCTCGGACGTCGTGCGGGTCCGTTCCCCACAGGCCGACCGGCTGGCCCAGGCGCTGGCCGGGCCCGACGTCACCGTCACCAACGTCGCCGACCAGACCCTCGAGGTCTCCGGCCGCACCAGCGAGGACATCGGCACGGTCGCCGCCCGCGCCGGGGTCACACTGTTCGAACTCACGACGCAGAGCGCGTCACTGGAAGAGGCGTACATGGCATTGACCGAGAACTCGCTCGACTACCGCTCGACCGCCGAGACAGTCGAGCAGGCGGCATGAGCGCCACCACCGTCGAACGCCGGCAGCCCGGACACGGCGCCCCGCTCGAGGTCCACCCGGTCACCCTGCCCAGAACGATCACCTCCGAGTGGATCAAGTTCCGCAGCCTGCGCTCCAGCTGGTTCGTCCTGGGCGGCGCGGTGCTGGGGATGCTCGTGCTGAGCCTGGTGATCGCCTACAACACCCGCCACTTCACCCATAACCAGGACGCCAACGATCTGGTGCCGTCCGCAACGCTGCAGGGCTACTTCCTGGGTCAGCTGCTCATCGGTGCACTCGGCGTGCTGTTCGTGTCCGGCGAGTTCAGTACCGGCATGATCCGCTCCACGTTCGCAGCCGTGCCGAAACGCCTGCCGGTGTTGTGGGCCAAGCTCGCGGTCTTCTTCGGCGTCACCGCCGCCGTCATGATCCCGACGTGCATCGTGGCGTTCCTGGCCTCGCAGGCGCTCATCGGGCACTACCGGACGGGCTTCTCGCTGTCCGACCCGGGCGCGTTGCGGGTCGTTCTCGGTACCGGCCTCTACCTCACCCTGGTCGGCGTCATCGGCGCGATGCTCGGCTGGATCGTGCGCAGCACGCCCGGCGCGCTCGTCAGCTACTTCGCCCTGATGCTGCTGTTCCCGGTGTTGTTCGGCAACCTGCTGGGGACGTGGGGCAAGGACGTCGCCAAGTTCCTGCCTGCGCAGGCCGGCAGCGCATTCGCGACGAGCACCCCGGATTCACCACACCTGAGTGAGTGGGCAGGGTTCTTCGTCCTGCTGGCCTGGGTGGTCGTGGGCATGCTGATCGCGGCGGTCTCGCTGCGCCGCCGCGACGCCTGACTGGCACGCTGGGCGGATGAGCCGGTTCCCCGCGTCGCTCGCCGCCGTACCGCCCCTGGTCGTGGATGCGGGGATCGCGGCCACGGTGGCGGCCGGCGCCGTCCTGATCGACGCCGTGGGGCCGGACTACCGCACGACCGGGGCCCTGGTCTGGGACGTCGCCCTGGCACTCCCGCTGGTCCTGCGTCGGCGCGCAGCCGCCCTCGCAGCCGGCCTGATCGCTGCCCTGTGCTTCGCGCAGTGGGCGACGGGGACGCTCGCCAGCGGCGACGCGGCGGTCCTGGTCATGCTCTTCTCGCTCGGCGCCTGGGAGGCACGTCGGTGGCTGCTGGCCGTGGCGGTGTTCGTCGCGGAGGTCGGAGTCGTCATGGCCGTCACCCGCTGGTCGCCGCCGGCACACGCCTGGCTGGCCGCGCTGATGGTCACCGGCACCGTCACTGCGTCCTGGGTGCTCGGGGTGTACGTCCGGATGCGCCGTGCCTACCTGGTCTCGGTGATCGAGCGGGCCGAGACCGCTGAGCGGGAACGGGACACGCGGGCGGGCATCGCCGTCGACGCCGAACGGGCCCGGATGGCGCGCGAGATGCACGACATCATCGCCCACAGCCTGTCGGTCATGATCACCTTGAACGATGCCGCGGCGGCGGTGGCGACGACCGACGCAGTGCGCCGGACCGTCGGTCAGGCCTCCGAGGTGGGCCGCCAGGCACTCACCGAGATGCACCGCCTGCTCGGCGTGCTGCGCAGCGAGGGCCCGCCCGACCTCGCCCCGCAGCCCACCACCGCGCAGCTGTCCGACCTCGTCGCGATCGTGCGCTCGGCGGGGCTTGCGGTCGAGCTGTCGGTCACCGGGGAGTTGGCCGGCCTGACGCCGACCGCCCAGCTGGCCGTCTACCGGATCGTGCAGGAGAGCCTCACCAATGTGTTGAAGCACGCCCGCAACGTCAGCCGGGTGAGCGTCGAGATCGTCGCGCACGACAGTCTCGTCCAGGTGCGGGTCGACAACGACGGCGACGCCCCGGCCTGCGCGGTCGCCGACACCGCCGGGCACGGGCTGGCCGGCATGCGCGAGCGCGCCGGGCTCTTCGGCGGCCACTTCTCGGCCGGCCCCGGCCCCACGGGCGGCTGGCTCGTCAGCGCCGACCTGCATGTCGGCGACCCCGTCCCGGCAGCTCGATGACGGCGGCCCCATGACCGTGCGGGTGCTCCTCGCC
The DNA here is from genome assembly GCA_964658365.1 of uncultured Jatrophihabitantaceae bacterium. Classification (GTDB taxonomy): domain Bacteria; phylum Actinomycetota; class Actinomycetes; order Mycobacteriales; family Jatrophihabitantaceae; genus Jatrophihabitans. The sequence goes on along the minus strand of CAZZZE010000001.1, from coordinate 31,360 downwards.
GACGACCAGGCGCTGCTGCGGCAGGGCTTCGCGATGATCATCGGAGCCGAGCCCGACCTGTACGTGGTCGGGGAGGCCGCCGAGGGTCTGGAGGCGGTCGAACTGTCCCGGACACTGAGCCCGGACATCGTGCTGATGGACGTCCGCATGCCCGGCCTGGACGGCATCACGGCGACCCGCCGCATCACCGCAGACCAACCCGAGGTCAAGGTCATCATCCTGACCACCTTCGACATCGACGAGTACGCCTTCGACGGGCTGCGCGCCGGCGCGAGCGGCTTCCTGCTCAAGAACGCGCGCCCCGAGGACCTGCTGCGCGGCATCAGGGCGGTGGCCTCGGGTGACGCCGTGCTGGCCCCGAGCACGACCCGCCGGGTGCTCGACACCTACGCGAGCACCTTCCAGCCTCCCCCGCCGACCGGACCGGCCCGGGCGGACGTGCTGGACGCGCTCACGCCGCGGGAGCGCGAGATCTTCGCCGCTCTCGCGGCCGGCCGCACGAACCAGGAGATCGCCGATAACCTGACGCTGTCGGAGACGACCGTCAAGACCCACGTGGCCCGCGTGCTGAGCAAGCTCGAGCTCCGCGACCGGGTGCAGGTCGTCATCTTCTCCTACGAGAACGGCCTGACCCGCCCTGGCGGGTAAGGGGTAGCTCACCCGCGCCGTTCGCTACATCCGTCCTACATGCCGGCGGAGCACCGTGTGCCCGTGCGCATCGATCCGTCGCCTGTGAGACGCTCGCCCTCGGTCCACGAGGACGGGAGCGGCGACGTGCGTTTGTTGGTCGTGGAGGACGACCCGCGGATGGTGGCGTTGCTGACGCGGGTGCTGGAGGAGGACGGTTACGCCGTCGACAGCACCGGCGACGGCAACGAGGCGCTGTGGTTGGCGACCGAACACGACTACGACGCAGTGGTGCTCGACGGCATGCTGCCCGGTCTGGACGGCGTCGACGTCGTGCGCCGATTGCGCACCGCGGGCCGGTGGACCCCGATCCTGCTGCTCACCGCGAGGACCGGTTTCGACGACCGCATCGCGGGTCTCGACGCCGGCGCCGACGACTACCTGGGCAAGCCGTTCAACTACGGCGAGTTGGCGGCACGGCTTCGCGCGTTGTTGCGTCGCGGGGTCGCGGCCCGGCCGGTCAACCTGAGCAACGGGGATCTGACGCTGGACCCGGCCTCGCACCGGGTCACGCGGGCCGGTGACCGCATCGAGCTGACCACCAAGGAGTTCGCCCTGCTGGAACTGCTCCTGCGCCACCGCGGCGACGTGCTGTCCAGGACCTTCATCTACGACCACGTCTGGGACTACGCGTTCGACCCGGCGAGCAACGTCGTCGACCAGTACATCGCGTCCTTGCGGCGCAAGCTCGACCGTCCCTACGACCGTGACGACGTGCAGACCATCCGGGGCTCGGGCTACCGGTTGCGACGCGTCGACGATGCCCGGCCGGTCGAGGAGTGACGTGCGACTTCCTGCGGTGCCGGTTCGCCTGCGCGGCGTCCGGGCCCGCCTCGTCGTCGTGTACATCCTGGTTGCCGCCACGCTGGCAACGGCGGGCTTCACCGCCTTCGTGTACCTGCTCGACAACGCGCTGCGGCAGAGCGTCAACTCGGATCTGACCGCCAGCGCGACTGCGGTGGCCGCCGACGTGACGAGCGGCCGGGTCGGTCGATCTACCCGCACTGCGGACATCGACGGTCAACCGATCACGCTCGGCACGATCACCGCTGTCTACGACCCGTCGGGAACGCTGGTCGACGCCGAACCGATCCGGCTGCCGGTCGACCCGAGCAGTGTTGCCACCCGCCCGGGCTACGTCTCGGTCCGCTACGGCGGCAAGCCCTTCCGGTTCCTGCGACGGACGGTCCGGGCGCGCGGCGGCCGGTGGACGATCATCGTGGGTCAGAGCCTTGCCACGTCGAACGACGCCAAGGGCGACGCGAAGCACGCGCTCGACGTCATCGTTCCCATCGCGATCCTGCTCTCCGGGGTGGGCGCGTGGCTGCTCTCAGGCGCGGCGCTGCGCCCCGTCGACCGGATGCGCGCCGATGCGCAACGGCTCAGCGAGACCGGGGCGCCGGGCGCCATCGGAACCCCGGGGACGTCGGACAGCCTCGATCGCCTCGCGACCACCTTCAACGCCCTGCTCTCCCGGCTGCATTCGTCGCTGGACCGCCAGCGCAACCTCGTCGCCGATGCGGGGCACGAGCTGCGCACACCCCTGGCCGTGCTGCAGACCGAGCTGGAGGTGGCCGACCGCCCCGGGCGATCCCGAGAGGACCTGGTGGAATCCGTCCGGCACGCGCGGGCGGAGACGGCCCGGCTTGCCGCTCTGAGCGAGGACCTGCTGCTGCTGGCCCAGGCCGACGGGCCGACCGGGATCATCCACGCCGAGCTCACCGAGCCCCTCGACGTGGTGGCCGGCAGCGTCGCGGCGTTGGGCGATGAGGCGGCAGCCGCCAGGGTCGCGCTCGAGGTGCACGCCGCCGCAACCCCGACCGTCGCCGAACTCGACCCGGTCGCGCTACGGCGCGTGCTCGACAACCTGCTGGCGAACGCGCTGCGGCATACCCCCGCGGGCGGCTCGATCGACGTCCGCCTCGAGCACCACGGCGACGTTGTGATCATCACCGTCGACGACACCGGGCCCGGTTTTCCGGTCGAGTTCCTGCCGCACGCGTTCGAGCGCTTCGCGCGCGGCGAGCGCAGCCGCAGCCGCTCCCACGCCGGTTACGGCAGCGGTCTGGGCCTGAGCATCGTGGAGACGCTCGTCGCCGCGCACGGGGGCACGGTCACGGCCGCGAACCGGGCATCGGGCGGCGCCCGGTTGACCGTGCGGCTGCCTAGCCGCCCACCGGCCTGAGCGCGTCCGTCTCGAGCGACCGGACCGGTGGGCCCGCGGCATTGCGCCGGAACGCCCATTCCAGCCCGCCGACGAGCGCGACGATGGCGATGAGCCCGAGGCCGGCCACCGGACCGTCACCGAAGCCGAGCCCGCTGCCGATCGAGTGCGGCTTGCCGAACCAATCGGCGAACGACGCGCCGAGCGGGCGGGTCAGCACGTACGCAGCCCAGAAGCCGGTGATGCTGCCGATCCACCCGAGCCGCCACGCGACCAGCGGAATCACGATCAGGGCGGCGAACAGCAGCGCCGACGGGAAGAAGCCCCAGCGCAGCTCGGACGCCGTCAGGTCGCCGGCCGCGGTGCCGAGCGCGAACGTGGCGAGCACCGTGGTCCAGTAGAACCGCTCGCGCCGCACGGTCGTCACGGAGTGGATCGACAGCGAACCCTCGCTCCGGTACCACCAGATCAGCACCGCCGCGACCACCGCCGCCCAGAACAAGGTGGACACGAAGTACGGAACGCCGAGGCCGACGTGCACGCCGTCCGCGGCGACCGTTCCGAAGACCGCCACCATCGTGACGGCGAGCCAGTACACCGCCGGTCGGTAGGCAGGCGTCCGGAACTGCCACCACAACGCTGCGGCGAAACCGCCGACGGCCACGAGCCCGGCCAGCACGAGTGGCACCGTCCCGAGGTAGTCCGACGTCGCCTCACCGGTGCCGGTCGTGAGCAGCTTGATCACCCAGAAGAGCACGGTGATCCGGGCCGGGACCTTGAGCGGTCCCGCGGGCGGGATCAGCTCCCGGGTACGGCGCGAAGCGGCGTCAGGCACGGGACCGTCCTCGGTATCTCAGGTGACTTCTGACCATCCAGGCTTGCCGCGCGGTCATGTACGCAGGATGTATGGGGTGCCGACGTGGTGAGCAACACACGATGCGGTCGCTGCACGCCGGGACGCAATGCGCGGGCGGTTCCGGCTAGTGATGGGACGGGAGTGCCACGTCGACCCGTTCGGCCGCGGTGGGTCGTTCCTCGACACCGTTGCGCGGGCCGGGCGGCGACGCCCCGCCGTCCCCGAGACGGGCCAGACGAACCACCGCGACGCACAGGAGTGCCAGTAGCGCCAGGAGTAGCGCGCCGTGGCCGGGGCCGAGGCGGAGTTTCTCGTCGTAGATCGCCACTCCGATGACGATCGACAGCAACGGATCGACCGTGGACGCGACGGGCAACGCCGCCGACATCGGCCCGGCCCCGAACGCGATCTGCCCTACGACGAGCCCGGCCACTCCGATGACGATCAGCGCGTAGAGCTGCCACGCGGCGACGAACGGAACGAACCCCTTGAGGGCGAGGCCGGACACCGTCTTGATCAGCGCAGCCGTCGCCGCGTACATCGTTCCCGCAGCGATACCCATCATGGCGGCCCGGGCACTCGGGATCCTGGCCCTGGCGCCGGATGACACCGCGACCGTCACGATCCCCAGGCCGCACGCGGCGCTCACGACGACGGGGACCCGGTCGACGGCGCCGTGGACGGGCGCCGTCCCCCCGGCGCTGAGCGCCAAGAACGCGCCCAGCGTCGCCATGATCACTGCGGCCCACAGCGCCTGGCGGACCGGCAGTCGACGGTGGACGGCCCCGCGGAGCAGGATCGCGAACACCAGGCCGGACAGCAGCAGGGGCTGGACGATCGCCAGCCCGCCGAGGTGCAACGCGACGACCTGCAGCGCGAGCCCGACGAGGTCGGCGACGGTACCGGCCAGCCACAGGGGGTGGCGCACGGTGGCCAGCGCAAAGCGGCCGACCGATCCCGCGCGCAGCCGGGGGGCGTCGGGCCCGTCGCCGGCGCTCAGGTGCTTCGACACCGAGGAGATTGCGAAGAACAACGCCGACCCGAGGCCGGTGGCCAGGACAGGGACACCCAAGCCGGCGGTCACCTACCGAGTGTGCGTCGATGCCGAGCCGGGCGGCTACTGCGCTACATCCGCACTACATCCGCGGGGCCTGTCGAGCGGCGCCCTGCGCTCACCCCCAGCCGGCCATGATCTGCGGCAGGTCACTTTCGGCCGGCGGCCCGACGGTGAGGCCCGCCCGGTCGGCGTCGCGGGTCATGAAGCCGTCGAGCAGGCCGTCGACGTAACGGCGCCAGAGGTCCGGACGGATGGCGGCGGCGCCGGCGGCCACCCCGCCCGAGCACAGGAAGATCATCGAAAGGTCGGTGGCGCTGAAGTCGGCTCGCAGCCGGCCGGTGGCTAGCGCGCGGTCGACGATGCGCATGACGATCGGCTTGAGCTCGTGCTCGGCCAGCTTCTGGTGGCGCTCGGTGTCGGACAGCATCGCCTGCAGGGTGGCCCGGTCGGTGGTGAGGAATTCGCAGACGTCGAGCACAGCCCGCCGCAGGGCCTGGATCGGGTCCTGCACCTGCTCGGCGGCCAGCATGAGCTTGCGGGTGGCCGCGAAGCGGCGGTCGACGAGGGCGTCGAGCAGGACGTCCTTGTCGGCGAAGTGGCGGTACACGGTGCCCACCCCCAGACCTGCGGCCTCGGCCAGCTCGTGCAGCGTCATGTCCAGCCCGCGGGTGGCCATCAGGGCGTCGGCCGCCTCGAGCAGCAGGGCCCGGTTACGGGCCACATCCTTACGGACGCGCGGCGGGGCCGCGCGTCCGTCAGTGGAAGGAGCGGTCATAACGTGGGTGTTTACCACGTCAGCCGCCGATAGCGACGACCTCGTCCTCGTCCTCGCCCGGAACCCGGACAGCACCGGGCAGGACGAAGGCGGTGATCAGAGCGCCGAGGGCGAGGATTCCCGTGCCCCACCAGAACACGCTGACGTAGCTGTGCAGGGCAGCGAGCGTCGCGGTGTTCGCGGTGTGAGCGTGCGAGCTCGTGTAGTCCGAGACCGCCGAGGCGGCGATCGTGCTCAGCAGCGCGGTGCCGATCGAACCACCGACCTGCTGTGCGGTGCTGACCATAGCCGACGCCGCGCCGGCATCCTCGGTGTGCACGCCCGCGGTGGCCATGCTCATCGCCGAGGAGAACACCATGCCGACACCGAAGCCGAACACGACCGCGGCGGGCAGCACACCGGTGGTGTAGGTCGAGCCGGCGTCCAGGCCGGTGAGCAGCCACAAGCCGACCGCGGCGATGGCCAGTCCGGGGGCGACGATGAACTTCGGGCCGAAGCGCTGGCCGAGCAGGTTGGTGCCGATCTGCGCGGCAACCATGATGGCCACCGTCATCGGCAGGAAGGCCAGGCCGGACTTGACGGCGCTGAACCCGAGGTTCTGCTGCAGGTAGTAGGTCAGGAACAGGAACACGCCGAACATGCCGGCGCCGGCCAGCAGGATGGCGATGAGCGAGCCGCCACGGTAGCGGTCGGTCACGACCCGCAGCGGGAGCACGGGGTGGCTGACGCGGCCCTGCACGAAGACGAACGCCGTCAGCAACAGGGTGGCTGCGACGAAGCAGACGATGGTCAGGGTGTCCGACCAGCCGGCGGTCTCGGCGTGCGAGAAGCCGAAGACGAGGGAGAACAGCCCGGACGACACGAGCAGGATGCCGGGGACGTCGAGGCGGACGGTCGACTGCTCGGTGCGGTGCACCAGCCAGGCGGCGGCACCGGCGAACGCGGCGCCGGCGAAGACCAGGTTGACGTACATGCACCAGCGCCACGAGAGGTACTCGGTGAGCACGCCGCCCAGGAGCAGCCCGATGGCGGCGCCGCCACCGGCAATGGCGCCGTAGATCCCGAACGCCCTCGAGCGTTCCTTCGGATCGATGAACGTCGTGGTCAGCAGCGAGAGCCCGGCGGGGGCGAGGACGGCGCCGAACGCGCCCTGCACCGCTCGGGCGGTGACCAGCATGTCGAAGTTGATGGCCGCGCCGCCGACGGCCGAGGCGACGGCGAAACCGGCCAGGCCGATGAGGAACATCCGCTTGCGGCCGAGCATGTCGGCGAGCCGGCCGCCAAGCAGCAGCAGGCTGCCGAACGCCAGCGCATAGGCCGTGACGACCCACTGCCGCGCGTCGTCGCTGAAGCCCAGCGCAGTCTGCGCCGACGGCAGCGCGATGTTCACCACCGTCGTGTCCCGGACCACCATGAGCTGGGCCAGGCCCAGCACCCCGAGGATCCACCACCGCTTCGCGTGGTGCGGATCGGACGTGCCGTGAACGGTCAGGCTTCCCGGCTGATCCTGCAACGTTGAGGCCATCTCGGCTCCTTCAATAAAATGGACGCTTGCCGTCCACTTCTGCCATCGTAACACTGATACGGACGAACTTCGTCCACTTCCTTGTGAGGTGCGTTACCGCCCCTCGCGGTGAGATCAGGCGCGCACCTGCGGCCTCGTCCAGATCACGCCGTAGGGCAGCAGCGCCGGCCGCAGGGCCGGACCAACCGTGGCCGCGCGGCGCGGAACCCGGTCACGTGGGTAGCGGTCGGCGCGGCTGGGGTCGCCGCAGAGCGACGGCCGCAGTAGGGACTGCAGCGATGGCGCAACAGAGCATGCATGACCTCGCGCCAGACGGGCTACGGGCACCGTCGGGGGTCGGTGCCGTGGGCGTTACCACGTCCTAGCCCTGATCCTGCGCTGCGCCGACCTCCGGGCACAAGGCTATGGAGTAAATTCTTTGTTAAGCTTTTTTGCCGCTAGGATGATGTCCTGCCCACCTGGTGGACGGTGCGCGGTGGCACACCCCGCCGGCCTGGTCACCGTCCACGCAGGCGAGGACCGACGAGGACGCCCTGCCTCAGTGGCACAGTGCCCGCTCGCGCGGCCGCGCCGGGATCGTCCGACGACCTGCCGTCGGGGGCAGGCGCTCGCAGTAGCGCCCGGGCATCGCGCCGGGCGGCCGGAGGAGGAGTTTGTGGCTCGACCAGGGCGGCGTCAGACCGACGCCCGCCGCACCGCTGCCCAGCCGCAACGGCGCGCCCAGGGTCCCGCGAACCTGATGTCAGTGCTGGCGCGCGCGGTGCGCGAGGTCGAGGCGGCGGTCGAGCGGCGGCGGGTGACCCCGGCCGTGCGCACGAAGTTCCAGGTCGTCGCCCTGCTCGTGCGCGAGGAGCACGCCCGCGTCCAGGCCGACCGCACCAGCAGCCAGGCCCGCCGCGCCGAGCAGCTCAAGCGGCTCGACGGCATCGCGACGACCCTGGCCAAGACCGCCGTGCGCGATCCCGGCCTGCTGGCGCTGCTGGCCGAGGACGCCGTCGTATCCGACGCGGCCCGCTCGCTCAAGCGGGACATGTTGCGCACCGTGGGCATCGAGCCGGAGCCCGAGGAGACCGACTCGACGGCGGCCGAGACCGAGGCCGCCGGCAATGAGCGACGGGTCGTGCCGCGCTCGGTGATCTCGCGCCAGCTCACCACGACCTTCCTCGCCCCCGACTTCTCCGCAGCCCGACGAAGCGTCGCCCGCCCTCGCCTGCTGGCCGGGTGGGAACTGCTCAACCCGCTGCTCAGCTCCTTCGAGCGCGCGGGCGGCGACGCGCCGGCGTGCATGCCGCTACCCGAACCGACGGCACTGCGGGTGCCCGGCACGCGTGAGCTGATGCCGCACCAGGCGCGACTGGTCGCCGCCGCGGCGGGCGGTCACCGCACCTTCCTGCTCGCCGACGAGCCGGGGCTCGGCAAGACCGCGCAGGCGCTGCTTGCCGCTGAGGTCGCGGATGCCTACCCGCTGCTCGTCGTCGTGCCGAGCGTCGTCAAGATCAACTGGGCGCGCGAGGCGGGTCTCTGGACGCCGAACCGCTCGATCACCGTCGTCCACGGCAACGGCGACACCGTCGACGGCTTCGCCGACATCGTCGTCGTCAACTACGAGGTGCTCGATCGCCACATCGGGTGGCTGGGCAATTTCGGGTTCCGCGGCATGGTCGTGGACGAGGCGCACTTCATCAAGAACAAGGCCTCCCAGCGCTCGCAGCACGTCCTGGAGCTCTCCCAGCGCATCCGGTCGCGGACCACGCGTCCCCTGCTGATGGCGCTCACCGGCACCCCGCTGATCAACGACATCGACGACTTCCGGGCCATCTGGCAGTTCCTGGGTTGGATCAGCGACACCGAGCCGCTGGGCCAGCTGACGGACGCCCTCGAAGACATCGGGCTGACCCCGGCGGACCCAGGTTTCTACTCCGCAGCGCGCACAGCGGTCGTCGATCTCGGCATCGTGCGCCGCCGCAAGATCGACGTGGCCGCCGACATCCCGGCCCGCCGCATCGCCGACCTGCCCGTCGAGCTCGACGACAAGGCCGGGCGCTCGATCCGGGCGGCCGAGCGCGACCTGGCCCAGCGGCTGGTCCGGCGCTACGAGACTGCCCTGGCCGCTCGGCGCAACCGGGTCGAGGACGGCATCGATCACGACCTCGTGCGCAAGGTGGCGCGCTCGGAACTCAAGGACACCAGTGCCACGGCCGCCGGCGAGAACGTGTTCACCATGATGCGCCGGATCGGGCAGGCCAAGGCCGGGCTCGCCGCCGACTACGCGGCGCAGCTGGCCCGCAGTGCGGGCAAGGTCGTGTTCTTCGCCAAGCACGTCGATGTCATGGACGTCGCGGAGGAGGCCTTCGCCAAGCAGGGGATGCGGTTCTCCTCCATCCGCGGCGACCAGACACCCGGCGTCCGGCAGCGCAACATCGACGCCTTCGTCAACGACTCCGATGTCGCCGTCGCGGTCTGCTCGCTGACCGCGGCCGGCGTCGGCATCAACCTGCAGGTCGCGTCCAACATCGTCCTTGCCGAGCTGTCCTGGACCAACGCCGAGCAGACGCAGGCGATCGACCGCAGCCACCGCATCGGTCAGACCGAGCCGGTGACCGCATGGCGCATCATCGCCGCGCGCACCATCGACAGCAGGATCGCCGAGCTGATCGACAGCAAGGCCGGGCTCGCCGCCCGCGCTCTGGACGGCTCGGATGAGGAGTTGACGTCGTCGACGGACGTCCAGCACGACGCTCTCGTCGCGTTGCTGACCGACGCCCTGGCGGAGCGGCACGAATGACAGCCGGCGCGCGCGCCGCGAACGCCGGAGCTGGCTAGGACGCCGGCTCGACGAGGTCGACGCCGGTGACGCGCGCCGGATCAATGGGGACGCCGGCGTCCGGGTCGTCGCCGGTGGCCACGCCACTGAACAGCACCGGCGCGTTCATTGCCCGGGCGTGCTCGATCTCGGTCTCGAGCGCCTGGTGGGCGACCTCGGCGTCGTCTGGACTGCAACCGTGCAGCGTGATCCGCAACGGTTCCTCGTCCTCGCGGTAGTTGACCTGCAGCACGTAGTCACCCATACGACGAGGGTGCCCGCCGGTGCCATCGCGTTAGCGCGCAGCGTGTCGGGCTCAAATGATTGAACCGGTGGCCCGCGTGGTAGATCACAGCACATGAATCGTCGCCGGATCGCCGTCATCCT
>CAZZZE010000001.1:0-21006 GCA_964658365.1 uncultured Jatrophihabitantaceae bacterium | reverse complement strand
CGGCCGTCGACAGCGCCACCGTCTTCGTCTCGGCCGCGCAGACGGTCACGAACCGCGGACCGGCCGCTGTGCAGGGCGTCGCGACGACCCATTACTACGTCGTCGTCGACGTCGCCAAGCTGCCGACCAGCTACGCGGGCCGCAGCGCGCTGGTGCAGGCCGGCATCGCCACCCTGCCGATCAACCTCTACCTCGACAGTGCCGGACGCCCCGTCCAGGTCACCGAGCAACTGACGGTCTCCGGCAAGGCCGTGTCGACCACTGCCGGGGTCTCCAAGTACAACCAGCCGGTGACGATCACCGCCCCGCCGGCCGGCCAGGTCAGCACCGGGTGACGACGGGATCGTCGTAGCCGGCCACCGGCTCGGATACGTGCAGCCCGCGCGACAACGGGTTGGGCGAGCGGGCCGCACGTCCCGACAGCCGCCGTTTTGACCGTCATCACAGGTGTCCCCCCACTGCGGGTGCCAGGTAACGAACCGTCACTGCACCTCGACCCGGCCGCCGCCGGTTCGCCGTACGTGGCCGACGCGCAGGCGCACGACACGGCCGAACGCCTTGACGAGCTGGGTGTAACCGGGCGTGCGCCCGTGCCACCACAGCACGCCGCGCGGCCCGCTGACCATCCGTCCGTCGGCGACGTCGTAGCGCGACTGGTGCCACGGGCACACCAGGCAGCCGTCGGCGTCGACGTGGCCGTTGCTCAGATCGGCGAACTGGTGCCGGCAGCGCCGGGACACCGCGAAGTCGGCCCCCTTCGAGCGGCCCACGACCCACCCGTCGACGCGCTGCAGCGCGAACTCGTCCATCACCGGGTTGTACCCGCTCGTCGCCCCGCCACGCTTCCCCATCGCACTGGTCGCTGTCGCGGCCCCTTCCAGCGACCGCGACGATGGGGAAGGCGATTAGGGGTGGAGTGCGGCGGCGACGATCGCCGTGGCCTCGTCCTGGATCTGCGCGAGGTGGTCGGGCCCGCGGAAGGACTCGGCGTAGAGCTTGTAGACGTCCTCGGTGCCGGACGGGCGGGCCGCGAACCAGCCCGATTCGCTGATCACCTTCAGACCGCCGACCGCGGCCCCGTTGCCGGGTGCCTCGGTCAGCTTGGCGACGATCTGCTCGCCGGCCAGCGTGTCAGCGCTGACCTGGTCCGGCGACAGCCTGCCGAGCGCCGCCTTCTGCTCGCGGGTGGCCGCTGCGTCGATGCGGGCGTAGGCGGGGTCACCGTGGCGCTCGGTGAGATCGCGGTAGCGCATCGACGGCGAGCGTCCGGTGACGGCCTGGATCTCGGCGGCGAGCAGGCACAGGATGATGCCGTCCTTGTCGGTGGTCCACACCGAGCCGGCACGCGTGAGAAACGACGCGCCTGCGCTCTCCTCGCCGCCGAAGGCGACCGAGCCGTCGAGCAGGCCGGCCACGAACCACTTGAACCCGACCGGCACCTCGAGCAGCGTGCGCCCGAGGTCGGCCGCCACCTTGTCGATCATGGACGAGCTGACGAGCGTCTTGCCGATCGCCGCGTCCGCCGGCCAGCCGGTGCGGTGCTCGTAGAGGTAGGCGATCGCGACGGCCAGGTAGTGGTTGGGGTTCATCAGCCCGCCGTCGGGCGTGACGATGCCGTGCCGGTCGGCGTCGGTGTCGTTGCCGGTGGCGATGTCGAAGTCGGCCTGGCGCGCGATCAGCGAGGCCATCGCATTCGGTGACGAGCAGTCCATGCGGATCTTGCCGTCCCAGTCCAGGGTCATGAACCCGAACTGCGGGTCGACGTCCGGGTTGACCACGGTGAGGTCGAGGCCGTGACGCGACCCGATCTCGCCCCAGTAGTCGACGCTCGCCCCACCGAGCGGGTCGGCGCCGATGCGCACCCCGGCGTCGCGGATCGCGTCGAGGTCGACGACCTGCGGCAGCGCCGAGACGTAGGCGTCGAGGAAGTCGAAGCGGCCGGTGGTGTCCGCGCGCAGGGCCCGCTCGACCGGGATGCGGCGCACGTCGCGCAGGCCGCAGGCCAGCAGCTCGTTGGCGCGGTCCTGGACCCACCCCGTGACGTCGGTGCCGGCCGGCCCACCGTTCGGCGGGTTGTACTTGAAGCCACCGTCGGCGGGCGGGTTGTGCGACGGCGTGACGACGACACCGTCGGCGAGGCCGGACGTCCGACCCTTGTTGTGCACCAGGATCGCCCGCGACAGCGCCGGGGTCGGGGTGAACCGATCGCGGGCGTCGAGCAGGACGGTGACGTCGTTGGCCGCGAACACCTCGAGCGCCGAGTGCATGGCCGGGCGGCTCAGGGCGTGGGTGTCGATGCCGAGGTACAGCGGGCCGTCGATGCCCTGCGCCGCCCGGTGCTCACAGATCGCCTGGCTGGTGGCGACGATGTGGTCCTCGTTGAACGTCGTCGACAGCGACGACCCGCGGTGGCCGGACGTGCCGAAGCTGACCCGCTGCTCGACCACCGAGGGATCGGGGTGCCGCTCGTAGTAGGCCGCCTCGAGGGCCGCGACGTCGACGAGGTCCTCGGGTAGTGCCGGCTGGGCGGCACGCGCGCTGCTCATGAGGTGATCCTGCCCGAGGCGCCGGAGAACGCCTCAGGTGCCGGCGAGGCTGATCGCGGCATGGACCGGCTGAGGCCTGCGGCAGGTTGCCCAGTGACTGCCTTGCGTGACCTCGGCTGAGCGTCCATGACGAAGGGCCCCGCCCCGGTCGGGGTGGGGACCTTCGGCATGCCGTGGAGACCGGCGCGGTGAAGCGTCAGTGCATGGTGCGGTCACGGACGCGCGCGGCCTCCTCGGCCTCACGCTTCTGCGGCTCGTCGAGCTTGCGGGTGTCGCGCAGCGGCGCGAACGGTTCGACGTCCTCCGGCAGGCCGGCGCGGATGGCCCGCTCGTGCTGCGTCTCGGCGTTGAACTCGGCACCCAGCAGGATCGCGATGTTCGTGATCCACAGCCAGACGAGGAACACGATGACCGTGGCCAGCGAGCCGTAGGTCTTGTTGTACGAGCCCGACAATGCGACGTAGACGGCGAACAGCGCCGAGGCGACCAGCCAGACGACAACGGCGATGAACCCGCCCAGGGTGATCCAGCGCATTCCCGGCTGCTTGACGTTCGGGCAGGCGCGGTAGAGCAGGGCGAACATCAGGCTGACGATGACGAACAGCACCGGCCACTTGGCGATGTCCCAGACAACGACCGCGGTGTGCCCGATGCCGAAGGCCTTGCCGACCTGGTTGGCGATCGTGCCGGTGAGCACGACCATCAGGGCGCTGGCGGCAAGCATGATGACCAGGGCGAGCGTGACCAGCAGCCGGACCGGCGCGGTCTTCCAGATGGGCCGGCCCTCGTCGACGTCGTAGATGGCATTGGCGGCGCGCATGAACCCGGCGACGTAGCCCGACGCCGACCACAACGCGAGTGCAAGGCCGACGATGAACGCGATACCGGCGGCGCCGGCCTTGCCCTGCACCTGCGTGATCACTGTCTTCAGGAAGCTGGTGACGCCGCTGGGCGCGATCTGCTCGATGTTGTTGAGCACCTTGTTGGTGGTGCTCTTGCCGAGCAGGCCGAGGACCGAGACCAGGGCCAGCACACCGGGGAAGATCGCCAGCACGCCGTAGTAGGTCAGGGCGGCGGCCCGGTCGGTGACGTCGTCGTGCTTGAACTGCTTCAGCGCGCGCTTGAGGATCGTGAGCCAGCCGGCCTTCGGCATGTCACCGGGACTGCTAGGTCGGCCGTCGTGGTCGGCCTCGGTGCCGGACGGTTGGGCGGACGCACCGGAACGGTGCGAGGAGGTGGAAGCCATGAGCACTCCAGGATTGCGGGCTCTGGCCGCCCGGCGTCCACGATGGGACGGATACCGGACCGTCTGTTTAGGCCTTTCGACTCGTTACCCGGCAGGCCGTCGGAATAACCCTCGTCGATCGAGCGGCATCACCCCATGGCGTGGCGCAGGTAGCGCCCGCGTGCCGCTCCGCCGGCCCACCGCGCCCGGGTCGCGGCGACCCGCGCGGATTCCCGGGCGAGGGCCGGGAAGGCACCGGGGCGGCGGCGCAGCGCCGCTCCGGCCGCACGACCCACGCGCGCTGGGGTGACCACGGCCGAGGACGGGACGTCGCGGTTGAGCACCTGGGCCAGCAGCATGCTGTCGGTGGCCGCGACCTCGCGCACGACCTCGGTCATGACCGGTGTCGTCGTGCCGGCCGCGCCCATGTCGCGGGCGAACCAGTGCATGTCGCGGCAGTCGTCGTCGCGTGCGCGCCACCAGGCGTGGGTGGCGGCGTCGACGTCCTCGTCCAGGCCCGACGCGATCGCCGCAGCCAGGCCTTCGGCCTGCCGCAGGGCGTCGGTGATGCCCTGCGCGGCGGCCGGGTCCTTGAAGTGCCCGGCGTCGCCGACCAGCGCCCAACCCGGGCCGGCCGACTCGCGGAAGTAGGCCTGCCAGTCCGGCACGATGCGCATCGGGCCCTCGCGCCGTGCACCCCGCACGACGTCGGCGAGCTCGGGCCACTGCTGCAGTCGAGCGTCGAACCCGGCGTCCCGGTCGGCGAGGAACGCCGCGCGCTCGTCGACCGCCGGCACGACGCCGACGAGCAGCAGGTCGTCGTCGGTCGGCGTGGCGATGAGCGCGGTGCTGCCGAAGCGCCCGATGCGCAACCGGCCGGCATCGGGTCGGGCGCCGCGGTAGTACGACCAGGCCGCGAAACGGGGCGCCGAGTAGGTGGCGTAGCGGCGGGCCCCCACCTCACGGGCGACGAGTGAGTCGCGTCCGTCGGCACCGACGACCAGTCGAGCGTGGACGGTGGCGTCGCGGGTGTGCACGCCGCTCACCCGTCCGCGGTCGTCGTGCAGCAGGCCGGTGACCGGCGTGCGGGTGCGGACATCGACCCCGCTGTCGCGGGCGGCGTCGAGCAGGGCCGCGTCGAGCGTCGGTCGGCGGACGTTGAGGCCGGCGGTGCGCCCGGTCGAGAGCCGGTGTTCGCCGGCGGCGCTGTCGTACACCGCCTCCAGGCAGGCGTCGGCGTAGTGCAGCGTCAGCCGCTGGATGTCGGCAGCGCCCTCGTCCCGCAGGCGTGGCAGCACGCCGAGCCGGTCGAGCGCGGCGGTGCCCCGCGGCTGAATGATGTGCGTCGACGCGGTGTCGCTGGGGAAGCGGGCCTTGTCGAGCAGCGTGACGCGGACGCCGGCGCGGGCCAGGTGGGTGGCGAGCGGGGCGCCGGAGCAGCGGCTGCCGACGACCACGACGTCTGCGACGGTCACGCGTACACCTCGCGCAGCACCTGGTTCTCGGTGCGGATGCGGACCCGCAGCAGCGCGGCGTTCAGGACGGTGAACACGAGCGCGGTGATCCACGCCGTGTGGACCAGGGGCAGCGCGACACCCTCGGCCACGACGGCGACGTAGTTGGGGTGCGGGAACAGCCGGTAGGGCCCTCCCGTGACGCGCGACAGTCCGGGCACGACGACGATGCGGGTGTTCCACTGCGGGCCGAGCGTGCGGATGCACCACCAGCGCAGGCCCTGTGCGGCGAGCACCACGGCCAGCATTGGCCAGCCGAGTGCGGGGACGAACGGCCGGTCGGCCAGCCACACCTCGAGCAGGCAACCGGCGAGCAATCCGGTGTGCAGGACGACCATCGCCGGGTAGTGGCCGAAGCCGGCCTCGCGACCGCCGCGGGCGAGGCTGCGTGCCAGGTTGCGCTTGGCAACCACCAGCTCGGCGAGCCGCTCGACGCCGACCAGCCCGACGAGCACGGTGTAGAGAACGGCACTCACCATCGCAACAGGACGAGCTCGGCCGCGAAGCCCGGACCCATGGCCATCAGCACGCCCCAGTCCCCGGGGTCGGCCGGCCGCTCGGCCAGGGTGTCCTGGAAGACGTGCAGGACCGACGCGCTCGAGAGGTTGCCGATGCGGCTCAGCGAGTTCCACGTCATGAGCAGGTCGTCGCGCTCGAGGCCGAGCACCGACTGGATGGCCTCGATGACCTTCGGTCCGCCGGGATGGGAGATCCAGCGCGCGATGTCTCCGATGTCGAGGTCGTGGGCGCCGAGCAGCGCCTTGACGTCGTCGGCCAGGTAGATCTGCACGAGCTCGGGCACCTCGGCGCCGAGCACGATCTTGAAGCCGCTGGCCCCGACGTCCCAACCCATCGCGCGGTCGGTGTCGGGGTACAGGTGGCTGACGCTGTCGACGACCTGCGGCCCGGTGCCGGCTAGCCGGTGCTCGGCACCGACCGCGACGACGGCCGCCGCGCCGTCCCCGAACAGCCCGGAGGCCACCATGTTCGCCGCCGTGGGGTCGTTGCGTTGCACGGTCAGCGAGCACAGCTCGACCGAGACGAGCACGCCGACCCCGTCGGGCGCGCCCTTGAGCAGGTCGTGCAGCCGGGCGATGCCGGCGGCCCCGGCCAGGCAGCCCAGGCCCATGAGCGGGACGCGCTTGACATCGGGTCGCAGCCCGATGCGCGCCGCGATGCGGGCCTCGATCGACGGGACGGCCACACCGGTGACCGTGGTGGAGAGGATGAAGTCGACGTCGGCGGGGTCGATCCCGGCCAGCTCGAGCGCGTCGGTGACGGCCTGGGCGCCGAGGTCGACCCCGACCTCGAGGAAGGCGTCATTGGCCGCAGTGAAGCCGTCGAGCTCGCGGTAGCGCTCGAGGGGCAGCGCGAGGTGTCGCGTGGCGACCTGGGCGCTGCGGTGGAAGCGCTCGACAAGGGCCTGCGAACGGCGTTCGGGAGGCAGGCAGAGCTCGGCAAAGGTCGAGGTCAGCTCGTCCTGCCGGTAGGGCTCCCCGGGCAGGACGCCCCGGACGGCGGCAATGGTGGTCATCGTGGTTCCCCTCGGCGGTGAGGATCTGGTCACCGCTCGGCGATCGTTCGACCGCCTCGTGATGCTGGTACCCACAACCAGAGTGCATCCGCTGTTCGCGCGGCGCGAGCGCGGGGCAGGTGCTGGTGCTGGTGCCCCGGCGATACTGGATCGGTCGTCCCCGTCCCTGGAGGTTGCCGTGCCGTCCACTCCCCTGCCCCCGAAGGTGCTGCAGCTGCTGGCCAAGCCGAACCCGGCGGTCATGGCCACCGTGGCCGCCGACGGTCGCCCGGTGACGGTCGCGACCTGGTACCTGCTCGAGCCCGACGGCACGATCCTGCTCGGGCTCGACGCCGGCCGCGCTCGGATCACGCACCTGCAGCGGGACCCGCGGGTCTCGCTGACCGCGCTCGCCGAGGGCGACTGGTACACCCACGTCAGCGTGCAGGGCCGGATCGGGCCGATCGTCGACGACGAGGGCCTGCGCGACATCGACCGGCTCGCGCAGCACTACACCGGGCGGCCGTACCGCAACCGGGACAGCCCGAGGGTGAGCACCCACCTGCAGATCGAGCGCTGGCACGGGTGGAACGCCGGCTCGGCGATCGAGGGCTGAGACCCTGCTGCTGCGGGTAGACCCTCGCCATGACCAGCAACGAACGCATCGAGGCCGACCGCGAGCGGGCCGGCGAGTCGGGTGATGACCTGGCCCAGGCGGTCGACCGGCACCGCGACGAGCTGGACATGCCGCCCGAGCCCGCCGACGGTGAGGACGGGACGGATTAGCTCCGGCAGGCGATGACCTCTGGCGGAGTCGAGGACGTCACGCGGTCGCGTCGGCCCGGAATTCCGCCGGTCGCTCGGCGGGCGCCTCGGCCAGCGCGGCGATGGTCTGGGCAGCGTCGAAGTCCTTGCCGTACACCGGCGTACCGGGCTGCTGGCGCCACGAGTCCTCGAGCGAGCCGCCGTCGACCGGGTCGAAACCGAGCTGGTCGATCACCGCGAAGACGAGGTCCTTGCCCGGACCGTCGGCGCCCGCGACCGGCAGGGCGATGCGGCCGGCCGTCCCCTTGTCGACGCCTTTCTCGAGCAGGTGCTTCCACCAGATGCCGTTGAACGCCTTGTACACGGGGTGGCCGAGGTGCCGGGACACCCACACGCTCTCGGGCAGGCCGTCCTCGATCTCGGCGATGAGCCCGTCGCGCTGCTGCGGGTAGTAGTTGTTGGTCTCGATGACCGGCGCGCCGTCGGCCAAGCCGTCGACGATGCCGGGCGCGAGGTCGGGAACGTTCTTCTGCGGGATGCTCACGATCACCAGCTCGGCGTCCTGCGCTGCCTCGCCGGCCCAGACGGCCGTGGCGCCGGTCTCGGCGGCGAGGTCCTTCAGCGTTTCCGGGCCCCGGGAGTTCGCGACCTTCACCTCGTGCCCCAGCGCGGTGAGCCGCCGAGTCAACGTGCCGCCGATAGCTCCTGCTCCGATGATGCCGATGCGCATGTGTACCTCTCCCGTGCCGACGGACGCCCTGTCCTGAGGGCGCAACCCCGCCTCCGACCGCGCGATTCCGCCGGCGGCTCAGCGCCGCTCGAGCACGCCACGGACGAGCGCGGCCTGACCGGCATGCTGCAGGTCGTCGTTCAGGACGCTGACCAGCCGGACGGCCAGCGTGACCGGCGGATCCCAGTTCTCGTCGACGACGCGGTCGAGGTCGGCGTCGGCCAACGTGGCCAGGTAGTCCACCGTCGCGGCATGGACGTCGTCGTAGTAGCCGGCCAGCTGCCCGGCGTCGACGTCGCGGACCCGGGCCATGTCAGCGGCCGAGAATCCGTAGCCGATGGCGGACGCTTCGAAGGGCAGACCGAAGCGGTGGTGCCAGCCGCGCGCGGTCCAGACCTGCTCGGTGCCTGCGGCGCCGGCGACGTGGTCGTCCTGGACGCGGGTCAGGTGCCAGACCAGCCAGGCGATGCTGTTGGTGCCCGGCTCGACCTGCACGGCGAGGGTGTCGGCGTCCAGGCCGTCGAGTACCGCGTGCACGGACCCGGCGATGCGCTCGAAACCGTCCTGCAGGAGTTCGCTCGTGGTTGTCATGCCGCTGTCCTACCCGCGGGCCTGCGACCATCGTCGGCATGCCCGAGCAGCGACGCATCCCGACCCGCACGCCCGAGTGGCGAGGCCTGTACGCCCGGATCGGTCAGGCGATGGAGCTGACGTCGCGGCTCAACGCGCTGCCGTTCGGCGACGTCGACGCACGCAACGCCCTGCTCGCCGAGATCTTCGGCCGGCCGTTGCCGGCCAAAGCGACCGTCCACCCGCCGTTCCTGTGCACCTACGGGTTGCAGACCGTCCTCGGCGAGCGGGTGTTCGTGGGTCAGGGTTGCTCGTTCCTCGATCTCGGCGGAATCACGATCGAGGACCGGACGATGATCTCGCCGCGCGTCACCCTGGTCACCGAGGGCCATCCGGTCGAGCTGGCCGAGCGCTACGACGTCGTCACCGTCGCCCCGATCGTCATCGAGGCCGACGTGTGGATCGGCGCCGCGGCCACGATCCTGCCGGGAGTGCGGATCGGGCACGGCGCGGTCGTCGGCGCGGGCGCGGTCGTCGCGAAGGACGTGCCGCCGCTGAGCGTCGTCACGGGCGCCGGGCACATCGTGCGGACCGACCCGACGCGGCGGACATGACGCGGCGCGCATGACACAGTAGGACCACCGCCCCCGATCCGAGGACACCCGTGACCGCGGCCCTGCTGCTGCTCGCCGCCCTGGCCCTCGTCGTGGCGTGCGGGGTGTTCGTCGCCGCCGAGTTCGCCTTCCTCGCTGCCGACCGGCCGACGGTCGAGCGGCTCGCCGCACGCGGCAACCGAGGCGCGAAGGGGACGCTCGTCGCGCTGCGCACGCTGTCGACGCAGCTGTCGGGCGTGCAGATCGGCATCACGATCACCAACCTCGCAATCGGCCTGCTCGCCGAGCCGGCCATGGCCACGCTGCTCGAGTCGCCGCTGCGTGGCGTCGGGCTGCCGGCCGGCGCGGTGCCGGGCGTGTCCGTGGCGATCGGGCTCGTGCTCTCGACGCTGCTGACGATGCTGATCGGTGAGCTGGTGCCGAAGAACCTGGCCATCGCGCTGCCGATCGCCGTCGCGGGTGTCGTCCAGGCACCGGTGCGGGTGTTCACCCGCGCCATCGCCTGGCCGATCCGGGGGCTGAACGCGCTGGCCAGCGGGGTGCTGCGCCGCTTCGGGATGGAGCCGAAGGAGGAACTCAGCTCGGCGCGCTCAGCGGAGGAACTGCTGGCCGTCGTGCGGCGCTCGGCGCAGCAGGGTGCCCTCGAGACCGACACCGCGCGGCTGCTCGCCCGCTCCCTGCTGTTCGGCAGGCGGCGGGCGGTCGACGTCATGACCCCCCGAACGCGGCTGGAGACGGTCGGCGCCGCCGACACCCTGACCGAGTTCGTGGCCGCCGCCGCCCGCACCGGCTTCTCGCGCTTCCCGGTCACCGGGCGCGGCATCGACGACATCGTCGGGCTCGTCCAGGTCAAGGCCGCGCTGTCGGTGCCGCGCGCCCGCTGGTCGCGCACCAACGTGGCCGACGTCATGGCGCCCCCGATGCTGGTGCCGGCAACCCTGCCGCTCGACGACCTGCTGGCCCGGCTGCAGGAGCAGGCCGTCGCCCAGGCCGTGGTGGTCGACGAGTACGGCGGCACCGACGGGATCGTCACGCTCGAGGACCTGCTGGAGGAACTCGTCGGCGAGGTCGACGACGAGTTCGACGCTCCGACCGGACGCAGCGTGGTGGCCGACGGCGACGGCTGGCTGGTGCCCGGCGAGTTCGGGCCGCAGGAGGTCGCGTTCGCGCTGCGCCGACCGGTGCCCGCCGGGTCGTGGGCCACCGTCGCCGGGCTGTTCCTCGACCACTTCCAGAACCTGCCTGCGGTTGGCGACCACGTCGACATCGAGGACACCCGCTGGACGGTCGTCGAGCTCGAGGGGCGCCGGATCGTGCTGCTGCGGGCCTGCCCGTGCGAGCCGTCCGACGACGGGGCGGGCGACGATGCCTGACTGGCTCGCCCTCCTGCTCACCGTCGCGCTGCTGGCCGGCAACGGGTTCTTCGTCGCCGCCGAGTTCGCGCTCGTCTCGGCCCGGCGCAGCATCGTCGAGCCGCAGGCCGAGCGTGGCGTGCGGGGCGCACCGGCGGCGCTGCGGGCCATCGGGCACATCTCGGTGATGATGGCCGGCGCGCAACTCGGCATCACCATCTGCTCGCTGGCGCTGGGTGCGCTGTCGGAACCGGCCATCGCGAACCTGGTCGAGCCGATCTTCCACCTCACCCACGTCCCCGCCGGGGCCGCCCACCCGATCGCGTTCGTCCTCGCCCTGAGCGTGGTCACCGTGCTGCACGTCGTGCTCGGCGAGGTGATCCCGAAAAACATCGCACTCGCCGGTCCGGAGCGAGCCGCGCTCTGGCTCGCGCCGCCGCTCGTGGCCGTCGTCACCGTGTTCAAGCCGTTGATCTGGACGCTCAACCGCATCACCAACGGCGCCCTGCGACTCGTCGGCGTCGAGCCGCGCGACGAGGTCAACAGCGTCTTCGACCGCGACGAGGTGGCCGGCATGGTCGCCGAGTCGCACCGCGAGGGTGCGCTCGACCGGGACGAGGCCGAGCGGCTGTCCGGCGCGATCGCGTTCGACGACCGGGTGGCCGGCGACGTGCTGCTGACCACCGACCGGCTGACGGTCGTGGGGTCCGAGGTCACCCCCGACGAGCTGGAGTCGCTGACCGCGCGGACCGGCTTCTCGCGCTTCCCGCTCGTCGACCTGACCGGCTACGTGCACGTCAAGGACGTGCTGAGCCTGGCCGCGCGCGACGCGCCGGTCCCGGCCGAACTCGTCCGGCCACTGCCCCCGGTAGCGGTCGACGCCTCGCTGCGCGCGGTGCTCGAGACGATGCGGGCCCGCGGCACGCACCTCGTGCAGATCACCGACGGCGTGCGCACGCTCGGCGTGGTGGCCATGGAAGACGTGCTCGGCGAGCTGATCGGGGCCGTCGACCGCGGCTGAGGGTCAGCGACCGACGGCCTTCTCCAGTTCGGCCTTGCTCATCGACGAGCGGCCCTCGACCTTCTTGTCCCGGGCCTCCTGGTACAGCTGCGCCTTGGTGCGCCCGCCCGGCCCCTTGTGGGAACGCAGGCCGCCCCGGCGCGAGGACGAGATGTCCTTGGTGGACGTCGCGCTTGCCTGCTTGGCCTCGCCCGAACGAGCACGCTCCTTGTTGACGGTGCGGGCCGCGATCTGCGTGGCGGTCTTCTCGGAGCGGCCGCGGTCCTCGAGGCTGTCCTTGATGTGCTCGTACTGGCGTTCCCGCTTCCTGCTCGAGCCCTGCGGCATGACTCCTCCTTGCTGACGGACGACCGATGCCTCAGGCGTACCCGCCGCGCTGCGTTCGTTACTCCCGGCGCCGAAGGGGGCAGCCCTACACCGACACGACTCTTGCGGAGGTACTGATATGACTGCGCCCCATCAGTCCGCCCACCAGGGCACACCGGTGCCGTCATCCACCGGCATCCACACGCATCCTGCGCCGGTATCGAAGGATGCCAGCATCGGCCAGCTGACCTCGCAGGTGAGCGAGCAGGTCACCCGGCTGGTTCGCGACGAGCTCGCGCTGGCCCAGATCGAGGCGAAGAGCAAGGTCAAGCACCTCGGCATCGGCGTCGGGATGTTCGGCGGAGCCGGGGTGTTCGGCTTCTACGCCCTCGGCGTGTTCATCGCCGCCGCGGTGCTCGGCCTGGCCACCGCCCTGGACGCCTGGCTGGCCGCGCTCATCGTCGGTGCCGTCCTGCTGATCGTCGCCGGTGTGGTCGCCCTGACCGGGAAGAAGAACCTGTCGCAGGGTTCCCCGCCGGTCCCCAAGGAGGCGATCGAGAGCACCAAGACCGACGTCGCGACCGTCCGCGAGGCGGTGCAGCGATGACCGAGGCCGCCGACACCCCCCGCACCGCCGAGGAGCTGCGCGCCGACATCGAGGCGACGCGCGCCGAGCTGGCCGAGACGGCGGATGCGCTCGCCGCCAAGCTCGACGTCAAGGCTCAGGCGAAGCAGAAGGTGCACGCCGTCGGCGACAAGATCTCGACCAGCGTCACGACGACGGTCACCGAGAACAAAACCCCGGTCGGCGCGATCGCCGGTGGCGCCGCGGCCGTCGTCGCGCTGCTCGTGGTCCTGCGGGTGCGTCGCAACCGCACGCCGAAGGCGAAGGTCGCGAAGGCACTGGCCAAGGCCGAGAAGGCGCGCCGCAAGACCAAGAAGTAGGGGCTGACCTCAGCCGGTCGCGCGGACGAGGTGCGCGACGAGCTTGGGGTCGGCCTCCAGGAAGATCAGCTTCTGGAACTCCTCGAGGCTGCCGCGCAGCCGCTTCAGGTCGACCGGCTGCTCGCGCTGTTGGGCGCCGACCAGCAGGTTGACCGTCATCCGGGCCAGCAGCCGGGCCGCGGGCCGCTCGAGACCCAGGGCGACGATGGCGTCGGTGAGGTGGCGCTCCCGCCGCCGGTCGACGCGGACCGTCACGTCGTTGACGTCGGGATTGCTGCGGGCCCAGGCCCGGATCGCGGCCTCCGAGGCGTGCGGGAGCGAGATCGCGAAATCGATCAGCGTGGCGATGCGCAGCGTCGGGTCGGGCTGGGTCTTCGCGATCGCCGCGAGCCGCTCGCTGTGCTCGGACTCCCAGAACAGCAGCAGCGCGTCGACGAAGGCGGGCATGGCCCCGAAGTGGTGGTAGAACGAGCCCTTGGTGACCTGCAGCCGTTCGCACAGGGCGTTGATGGTCAGGGCCTCGCTGCCGCTTTCGCCGAGGACGTCGAAAGCTGCACGGTAGTAGTCGTCGACGCTGAGCCGCTCCATGCCGTCATCGTGTCACGGGATCAGGGCAGGTAGCGGTAGCCCATGCCCGGCTCGGTGATGAGATGCCGCGGTCGGCTCGGTTCGGGCTCGAGTTTCCGGCGCAGCTGCGCCAGATAGATCCGCAGGTAGCTGGGGTCGGTGTGCTCGGACGACCCGCGGACGGCGGTCAGCAGCGTGTCGCCGCTGACCAGCTTGCCGGGACGGCGCAGCAGGACGTCCAGGATCTTCCATTCGGTGGGCGTCAGGTGCACCGACGAGCCGTCTCCGGCGGTGGCCGCCGTCAGCCCCAGGTCGATCCGCACGTCGCCCACCGTGACCACGACGTCCTCGTCCGTGGTGGCCGACCGGCGGCTCGTGGCCCGCAGCCGAGCCAGCAGCTCGTCCATGCTGAAGGGCTTGGTGACGTAGTCATCGGCGCCGAGATCGAGCGCCTCGACCTTGTCGGCGCTGTCGCTGCGGGCCGACAGCACGATGATCGGCGTCGTCGAGTACGAGCGCACGGCGCGGATGACCTCGACGCCGGAGATGTCGGGCAGGCCGAGGTCGAGCACGATCACGTCGTGCTTCTGCTCGGCCAGCGCGGTCAGCGCGCGGGTCCCCGTCGCAGCCTCGGTGACCGCGTACCCGCGGGCGACCAGGTTCATGGCCAGGGCCCGCAGCAACGCCCGCTCGTCCTCGACGATGAGCACCCGCGTCATCGCTACTCCCCCGCCTGGCGCAGCGAGATGACGAACGTGGCGCCGCCGCCGGGCGTCGGTTCGGCGGTCACCGACCCGCCCATCGCCTCGGTCAGCCCGCGCGCGATGGCCAGGCCGAGACCGACGCCGGAGCCGTTGCGCGGCGCGTCGTCGGTGCGCTGGAACGCGCGGAACCAGGCTTCGGGGTCGTCGCCGGGCAACCCGGACCCGCGGTCGATCACCCGCAGCTCGACGCGGTCGGCGTGGGCGCTGCCGGCCACCCGCACCGCGGTGCCCTCGGGGGCGTAGCGCTGCGCGTTCTGCACCACGTTGGCCAGCACCCGCTCGAGCAGGCCCGCGTCGGCGCGGACCTCGGGCAGGTCGGCCGGCACGTCGACCTCGATCGGGCCGTCCGAGGCCACGTGGTCGAGCGTGCGCGCGAGCACGTCGTCGAGCCCGACCGCCACCGGCACCACGGGCAGCGCGCCGACCTGCAGCCGGGAGAGGTCAAGCAGGTTGGTGACGATATCGGTCAGCCGGTCCAGCGAGGTCTCGGCTGAGCCGAGCAGCTCATCGTGCTCGGCGTCGGTCCAGGTCACCTCGGGGGTGCGCAGGCTCGACACCGCCGCCTTCGCTGCGGCGATGGGCGTGCGCAGGTCGTGGCTGACCGCGTTGAGCAGGGCCGTCCGCTGCCGATCGGACTCGGCCAGCGGCTCGGCCGCGCGGGCCGCCTCGGCCAGCTCGCGCTGGCGGTAGGCCACGGCCAGGTTCGCCGCGAACGCCCCGAGCACGCGCTGGTCGCCGGCGCTGAGCGAGTGGCCGCGCAGCGCGAGGTGCAGGCCGTCGACGACGAGCGCGCCGGCGTCCCCCTCCTCCGGCGTGGTGGGCGGGTCGTGCCCGACCGACGCCGCCACCGACCACTGCCTGGTCGTCGTGTCCTGGCGCAGCAGGGCCACCGCCTCGACCGCGAAGCTCTCGCGGGTGCGCTCGAGCAGCGCTGGCAGCGCCTGCTCGCCGCGCAGCAGGCTGCCCGCGAACGTCGACAGCGTCTCGGCCTCGGCCCCGGCCCGCGCGGCCTGGGTCGAGCGCCGGGCGGCGAGATCGACGACCCGCGACACGAGCACGGCGATGACCAGGAACGTCGCGACCGCGACCACGTTCGAGGGGCGGTTGATGTCCAGCGTGTGCCGGGGCTCGACGAAGTAGTAGTTCAGCAGCAGGCTGCCGACGACCGCACTGAGCAGCGCCGGGTAGAAGCCGCCGACCAGGCTGGTGACGACGACGATCAGCAGGTAGAGCGGCACGTTGGCGGCGAAGTCGAGCTCACCGCGCAGGTGGGTGCTGAGCAGGGTCAGGGCCGGTAGCAGGACCGCGGCCAGGACGAGCCCGGCCGTGCGGCGTTGGGCCGTGAGCCCGTGGCTCACCCGCGGCAGGCGCACCCCCGGCCCGCCCGCGCCGCGTGCGTACTCGTGGCTCACGAGGTGGACGTCGATGTGGCCGGACATCCGGGTGACGAGCTCGCCGGTGCCGGCGCCGGTCAGCGCGGCGACGAACCGGTTGCGGCGCGACGTCCCGAGCACGATCTGGGTGGCGTCGACGCGCCGGGCGAAGTCGAGCAGCGCCGGCGGTACCGCGTCACCCAGTACGGAGTGGTACGTGCCGCCCAGGGACTCGACGAGCAGCCGCTGCTCGGCGAGCGCGGCGACGCCGGGGCCGGACAGCCCGTCGCTGCGGGCGACGTGGACGGCGAGGAACTCGCCGCCCGCCGTGCGCGCCGCGATGCGCGAGGCGCGGCGGATCAGGGTGTCCCCCTCGGGCCCGCCGGTCAGCGCCACCACCACCCGCTCCTTGGTCTCCCAGGTGGCGGTGATCCCGTGCTGCTCGCGGTAGCGCTGTAGCCCCTCCTCCACCGAGTCGGCCAGCCACAGCAGCGCCAGCTCGCGCAGCGCAGTGAGGTTCCCCGGCCGGAAATAGTTGGACAGCGCCGCGTCGATCTTGTCCGGCTGATAGATGTTGCCGTGCGCCATCCGCCGCCGCAGCGCCTCCGGCGTCATGTCCACCAGCTCCACCTGCTCGGCCGCCCGCACCACGGCGTCGGGCACCGTCTCGCGCTGCGGCACCCCGGTGATCTCGGCGACGACGTCGTTGAGCGACTCGAGGTGCTGGACGTTGAGGGTCGTCACGACGTCGATGCCGGCGTCGAGCAGGGCGCGGACGTCCTGCCAGCGGCGTTCGTGCGGCCCCGAGCCGGGGACGTTGGTGTGCGCCAGCTCGTCGACGAGCGCGACGGCGGGTCTGCGGTCGAGCACCGCCTGCAGGTCGAGCTCGGTGAAGGTCGCGCCGCGGTGCACGACGGTGCGCCGCTCGATGCAGGGCAGCCCCGCGAGCTGCGTCGCGGTGTGCGGGCGGCCGTGCGTCTCGGCGATCGCTACCACGACGTCGGTGCCACGTTCGAGGCGGCGACGGCCCTCGTCGAGCATGGCCACCGTCTTGCCGACGCCTGGCGCAGCGCCGAGGTAGACCCGCAGCGTGCCGCGACCCATCGCTGCCTCCCCCGACGCTCCGGCCCGGTGCCACCTCGTCCGGGCCTCAACCTAACCGGCGCCATGGTCGAAGGTCGGCAGGGCGACGACCGCGGTCAGCCCGCCGCCCGGAGTATCGTCGAGGGTCAGCGTGCCGTGCATCGCCTCGGTGAACCCGCGGGCGATGGCCAGGCCCAGCCCCACTCCGGCGCTGTACCGGGTGGCGTGGTCCTCCCGTCGCTGGAAGGGTGCGAAGACCCGGTCGCGCTCGTCCTCGGGGATGCCGGGGCCGCGGTCGGCGACGCGGATCTGCACAGCGGCGGCGTGCGCGCTGGCCGAGAGCCGGACGTTCTCCCCCGGCGGGCTGTAGCGCACGGCGTTCTCGAGCAGGTTGGCCACGACCCGTTCGAGCAGGCCGCCGTCGGCCTCGAGGTGCGGCAGGTCGGGCGGCAGGTCGACCACGACCCGGTCGAGCACGTGCGGGCTGAGGTGCAGCGCTCGATCGATGACCTCGGCCACGTCGACGGCCTGCAGTTCCGGGCGCAGGACGCCGGCCTGCACGCGGGAGAGATCGAGCAGGTTGGTGACGAGATCGGCGAGGTCGTCGAGCGCCTCGTCGGCGGCGAGCAGCAACTCGCTGCGGTCGTCGTCGCTCCACTCGACGTCGGGGCTGAGCAGTCCGGACACGGCGGCCTTGGCCGACGCGATCGGCGTGCGCAGGTCATGGCTGACGGCGTTGAGCAGCGCCGAGCGCAGCCGGTCGGTCTCGGCCAGCTCGTCGGCGTTGGCGGCCACCTCGGCCAGCCGGCGCTGCTGGTAGGCGACCGCGACCTGGGTGGCGAAGGCGGCCAGCACCCGCTGGTCCTCGGCGGCCAGGGTGCGGCCGCGCAGCACCACGCGCAGCGTCTCGCCCACCGACACCTGGGTGTCGCCGTCGTCGGGGGTCATGCACGGGTCGTCGCCGACGCTGGCCAGGCAGGACCAGGTGCCCGACAGCGCGCCGGACCGCGGGGTCAGCCCGTCGCGCACCGACCCGGTGCTCGCCGGCGCCTCGCTCTCCCGGCGCAGCAACGTCACGCTCGAGACCGCGAACGCCTCGCGGATGCGCTCGAGCAGGGCCGGCAGCGACTGCTCGCCCCGCAGCAGGCTGCCGGCCAGCGTGGAGAGGGTCTCGGCCTCGGCGTTCGAGCGGGCCGCCTCGCTCGTGCGCCGCGCGGCCCCGTCGACGACCCGCGACACGAGAGCGGCGATGAGGACGAACACGACGAGGGCCAGCAGGTTGTCGGAGTCCGAGATGCTCAGCCGGTGCAGCGGTGGCACCAGGTAGTAGTTCAGCAGCACGCTGCCCACGACGGCCGCGGCGAGCGCCGGGTAGAAGCCGCCGACCAGGCTGGTGACGACGACCGCGAGCAGGAACAGCAGCAGGTCGCTGCCGAGGCTGAGCTCGCCGCGCGCCGACGTGCAGATGACGACGAGCGCGGTGAGCAGCACCGCCCCGACGGCCAGCCCGGTCAGCCGGCGGCGCACGGTGAGACCGCCGGACAGCCGGGGCAGCACCCGGCCCTTGCCGACGAAGTCGTGGCTGACGACGTGGACGTCGATCGTGCCCGAGAGGCGGGTGATGGTCATGCCGGTGCCCGGGCCGGTGAGCGCGGCCACGACCGGGTTGCGCCGGCTGGCGCCGATGACGATCTGCGTGGCGTTGGCGGCGCGGGCGAACCCGAGCACCGCCTCGGCGACGCCGTCGCCGCGGACCGAGTGGTAGCTGCCGCCGAGGGACTCGACGAGCAGCCGCTGCCGTTCGAGGGCGGCGACGCTCGACCCGGTAAGGCCGTCGCTGCGCACGACGTGCACGGCCAGCAGCTCACCGGTGCCGATCCGCGCGGTGATCCGCGCCGCCCGGCGGATCAGCGTCTCACCCTCGGGCCCGCCGGTCAGCGCCACCACGACGCGTTCCCGCGTCTCCCACGTCGCGGCGATGCCGTGCTGCTCGCGGTAGCGCTGCAGCCCCTCCTCCACCGAGTCGGCCAGCCACAGCAGCGCCAGCTCGCGCAGCGCAGTGAGGTTCCCCGGCCGGAAATAGTTGGACAGCGCCGCGTCGATCTTGTCCGGCTGATAGATGTTGCCGTGCGCCATCCGCCGCCGCAGCGCCTCCGGCGTCATGTCCACCAGCTCCACCTGCTCGGCCGCCCGCACCACGGCGTCGGGCACCGTCTCGCGCTGCGGCACCCCGGTGATGGCCTCGACGACGTCGTTCACCGACTCGAGGTGCTGGATGTTGACCGTGCTGATCACGTCGATGCCGGCCTCGAGCAACTGCTCGATGTCCTGCCAGCGCCGCTCGTGCCCGCTACCCGGCACGTTGGTGTGCGCGAGCTCGTCGACCAGCGCCAGGTCGGGCCGGCGCGCCAGCACCGCGTCAACGTCGAGTTCGGTGAACGTCGCGCCCCGGTACTCGACGGTGCGCCGCGCGACGACCTCGAGGCCTTCGAGCCGTTCGACCGTGCGCGGCCGGTCGTGCGTCTCTACGTAGGCCACCACCACGTCGGTGCCGCGCTCGCGGCGGCGGTGACCCTCGTCGAGCATGGCGAAGGTCTTGCCGACTCCGGGCGCGGCGCCGAGATAGACCCGCAGTTGCCCCCGCTCGCGCACGTCACCTGCTCGGGTACGGGTGCTGCTTGTCGAGCGCGACGTTCACCTTCAACACGTTGACGATGGCCTCGCCCATGAACCCGACGTCGCGGCCCGACGTGTACTTCTGCACGATCGCGCGGACCTGCGCGACCGTGATGCCGCGGGCCTTCGCGATGCGCGGCTCCTGCAGCTTCGCGTAGTCGGTGGTGATGTTCGGGTCGAGCGACGACCCGCTCGCGGTGACGGCGTCGGCCGGCACCGCAGGGTCGGACGGCGCGCTGCCGCGGATCGGCACGACCTTGCCCGAGCTGTAATCGGCGCCGTAGGTCGCGCAGGTGACGCGTACCCCGTGGTACGTCGACAGGAACGCGGTGGTGGGGCACTCCTGGTTCAGGCTGACCGCGCGGGTGACCTTGCCGTGGTAGCCGGGGCCGGCGTAGAAGACGGCCAGCACCGCACCCACGCCGGAGCTCGTGCAGTACGGCCGCGCCCCGCTGACGTGCTCGAGCTTTCCGACTGCGAGGCTGCGGGTGCAGACCTGCGTCAACAGGCTCTGCGTGCCGGTGTCGTCCTTCTTCGCGGGGTCGGGCAACGTGTCGACGATGGACTCCGGGCCCAGGTTGCTGGCGCCGGTGGCGGTCGGGTCGTAGCCGCTGGTCGACGGGCGCGACTGCAGGTACTGCACGAGCGGGTTGCCCTTCGCGTCGGTGAAAGACTGGCCGAGGATCGACGAGCCCACCGCCTTGCCGTCGACCTTCACGATCTGGCCGTCGGCGCGGTGCTGCAGCCCGGGGATCTGCGCGATGGCCAGGACGGCGAGCGGGTAGGCGACGCCGACGATGACGGTGAAGACCAGCAGCATCCGCAGCGCGGCCGAGAGCTGGCGGAACGTATCGATGAGTGAGCGCATGGTCAGCCGATCCCGGGGATGAACTGGACGACGAGGTCGATGGCTTTGATCCCGAGGAACGGCAGCACGATGCCGCCGCCGCCGTAGATCACGATGTTGCGGCGCAGCATCGCGCTGGCCGACGACGGCTTGTACTGCACGCCACGCAGGGCGAGCGGGATCAGCGCGATGATGATCAGCGCGTTGAAGATGACGGCCGACAGGATCGCCGACTGCGGCGAGTGCAGCCGCATGATGTTGAGCTTGTCCAGGCCCGGGTACACGGCCGCGAACATCGCCGGGATGATCGCGAAGTACTTGGCGACGTCGTTGGCGATCGAGAACGTGGTCAGGGCGCCGCGGGTGATGAGCAGCTGCTTGCCGATCTCGACGATCTCGATCAGCTTCGTCGGGTCCGAGTCCAGGTCGACCATGTTGCCGGCCTCCTTGGCCGCCGACGTCCCCGAGTTCATCGCCACGCCGACGTCGGCCACCGCGAGGGCCGGCGCGTCGTTGGTGCCGTCGCCGGTCATCGCGACGAGCTTGCCGCCCTCCTGCTCGCGCTTGATCAGCGCCATCTTGTCCTCGGGCTTGG